>JBDRDQ010000212.1:0-8281 GCA_043820695.1 Gemmatimonadota bacterium
CCAGTAGCATGCGGGCAGGGGGGGATTCCCGTTCCTCCGACCCCTGAGGGGTCGGTTCCTACCTTGTAGGTACTACTTTTAACCGTCCTGGTGAACGACCTCCAACACCTTCCGCACACTCAGAAGGAGTCGTTTCTCATCCACCGGTTTGTCCACGTAACCCTCAGGCGGCCGGACGGACCGCTCGTAGATGAGCCTTCTCAGCTCCGGCTTCCCGGTGATGATACAGATCTTCAGATCTTCCAGCTCCGGGTCTTTCCGGATCAGCTCGAAGACCTCCCCCACATCCCGCCCCGGCATGTGGAGGTCGAGGGTCAGAACATCGGGTTTCTCCCTGCGCGCTATCTCCAGGACTTCGTCCCCCGTCATCGCTCTCAAGATCTCCGCACCCTGGTCCTCCAAGACCATGGAGATGAAGTCCAATTGGTCGGGCTCGTCATCCGCAACCAGAATCCTGCGCCCCGCCAGGGGAAGTTCCTCCCCCTCCGCACCCACACCTACCGGCACAGGAACTTCCTCAACCGGCACAGGAACTTCCTCAACCGGCACCGGAACTTCCTCAACCGGCACCGGAATCTCCTCCACAACCTCGGGCACCACCGGAGCCTCGACGGGCACCGCCACCTTCTCTTCAATGACGAGGGCTTTGGCCACAAGGTTAACCAGCTGCGTGACCTTCATGTCCACCTCGTAGTGACGGATCACGTCGTTGAGCCCGTCCACGCAGTTATGGCAGGACGTCACACAGAACTCCGCACCCGTCTCTTTAAGCTGGTTCGCCTTGACGATTCCCGACTTCAGGCGCATGGGCGTATACTCGGACATGGACATCGCCCCGCCCCCACCCGTGCAGCAGTAGTTCTCCGACCGGTTGGGATACATCTCGCGGAAATCCATGCAGACCAGCTTCAGGAGCTCACGGGGCTCCTCGAAGAGGCCGCAGCTCCTGGCGTTGTTGCAGGAATCATGGAAGGTGACGGGTTCGGGGTTCTTGGTTTTGTCCACCTTGATCCGGCCTTCCCTGATGTACCGGAGCATGGTATTGACGGAGCTTTCCATGACAAAGGGGACATCGGTCTTGGCCCAGTTGGGGCCTTCGCAGCGGGTGGAACGGAACCCGTGCCCGCACTCCGAGATCACGAGCTTCTTCCCCCTGAGCTCCTCGACGCTCTCGTAGAGGCGCCCAGCCACGGACCCGCCCAGGTCGTCATCACCGGAGAACAGACCGAAGTTGGTCATGTCCCACCCCTCGCTGGGCATGGTCCAACTCTCCCCCGCAGCGTGGAAGATCTTGGCCGCGTCCGCGATGCTCCGGGGGTCGTACTTCACCTCCCGGGGGTTGATGGAGTAAACGACTTCACAATCCGGGACATCCACCGGGATCTTCACGGTGGGATCTTCCATCTCTTCCTGGAGTTCCTCCTCCATCCATTCCAGGGTGTCCAGATAGTCCTCTTTCAGGACCCCCATCTGGTTCCCGGTCTCCCACTGGTCTTTGCTCACGACAGCAACGCCTTCGGGCATGACGCCTACCGAGACCAGGAGACCTCGCATCATACGGTTGAAGGTGGCGTAATCCACGCCCATGGGGCAGTTGATGGTGCATCGCCTGCAGTTGGTGCACTTGCCGAAGACGATGTCCTTCAGCTCCTCCAGCTCCTCATCCGTGTTGACTGTGGCCGCACCAACCCACCTGGGTAGGACCCTGCCGGTCCAGTCGAAGTGGCGCTTGAAGATCTTCCGAATGCGGTCCGCCTTATAGGCCGGAGCGAAGGTGGGGTCTCCCGGGTTGGCGAGGACGTAGTGGCAGGAGTCGGTGCACATCCCGCAGTGGACACATGCCAGGAGAGATCCGGCCATCTGCCGGTTGAGCTTCTGCCCCATTCTCTCGATGACTTTTTGGGCTTTCGGGGATTTCTCTATGGTATCTATCATGATCGATTCTCTAGTCTCCTCAGGCCTACCCACGGACCGGACCACGAAGAATGGGAAACACTCCTCGGTGCCCCAGGCTCTTTCCGATGTAGTACCGGGTGAAGGGGTAGTAGAGGTAGTGAGAGATCTTGCTGAAGGGGACGTAAACCAGGAAAAAGGACGCCAGGACAAAATATCCAATCAGGTGCCACTCCCCGTTCGCCGTCGAGTTCGGCACCGCCAGGAAGGCGAAGAAGAACCAGACGGTGAGGAGGATCAGCGAGAAGTAATCGTCGGGGGAGCTGATGGCCCGCATGTATTTGTCGCCGAACCTCCGCACCATTCGGCCGAGGCCCACCAGAAACGCCGCTCCGATGGGGATACGGAAGGCCAGGACCACGGCTTCGTTCTCCAGGAGTCCAGGCCCCAAGGGAATCACAAAAAGGAGGAGGATGGCTGCTGTAACGCCCAGGTGGAATGCCACGAATTGGGCGTAGAAGAACGGCTTGGTCCGACTGCTCTCCATGGCCCAGGGCATCGCGACATTTCCCCAGGAGTAGAGAATCCCCTTCTTGGGCGTGGTGCGCCCCGGAATGCCGGTGGCGGCCTGTCGCTCCCCCCCCGCCTTGAACCGCTTCACGAACCAGATGATTCGGAGGACGTAGACCAGTCCCATGAACGCCAACGCGTACCAGTGGAGAGTGTGAATAAAAAGAAGTAGATCACTTGTCTCGTGCATCTCGTGACCCTCTCGGTCAGCTCAGAGCCGCAAGGGCGGCTTCGAAGGCTTTGAATTGTGGGCTGTCCAGGACGCAGATCGTCACTTCCTTCAAACCGGTCTCACCCTCCAGGTGGCTCTCAAGAGCCGCGAGCATGACCGTGGCCGAAACCGATGCAAGGATTCCGTAGTAGCCGGCTCCCATGGCTGGAAAGGCCAGGGTCTTGATCCCATTCTCCTCGGCCCTTCGGAGGCAGTTCTCCATGGTGGCGTGAAGCTTCCGCTCAATATCATCCTCTCGGAACCTCGGGCCCACGGCATGGATGATATACTCGGCCGGCAGTTTCCCGGCCCCCGAAACCACAGCTTCCAGCTCGGCAACCGGGGCAAGTTTGTCCAACTCCTTCTGGATCGCCCCCCCTCCTCTGATGGTTATCATTCCCCCAAAACCTGATCCCAAGGCGAGGTTCGGTTGGGCATAAAAGACAAACCCGCCCACCTCGAGCTCGGTAATATCCCCCTTTACGAGCCGGACGACAGTGTCTCGGATGGTTACTTGCGGATCAAACGCGACGGCTGCTTCCATATGGGTTCTCCCATTCCAAAGGGATTATTCGAGAAACTTTTCCCACTCTATTCACGGTACGGGTCCCCCGCAACCAGAATTTCCCGTTTTCGTAGAATTGGTGGTGGTTTCCTCCATCTATTAATGGTTGTATTCCAGCAAAATCCATTCCCGGCGCTGTGATTGGTTGATATTTCGAGAAATTCAATATGTTGAATAAGATTGAACTCAGAATTCCCAAAAACCTCAACCATTTGGCACGGAGTTGGCAGGAACAGGGTAAAACCGATGGTGTAACGCCGGAGGGCCGTCCAAGGGCCTCCACTGAGTTCGTTTTCAAAGGCAAAGAGGCACATGGCAGCGGAAAAGGCGGGTCTTCTGACTACCGGGCAGGCTGCAAAGCTCTGTGCAGTAACTCCGGACACCGTTTTGAAGTGGATCAAGAGGGGCCGACTGTTGGCCACCCGCACGGCTGGAGGGCATTATCGGGTGGCTCTTCCGGACCTTGAACCCTTCATGGCCGGTTTTGGTCAGAAGGGAACCGACCCGCGAATCCGGGCCCCCTTCTCGTCCAGCCCGTCCCAGGACGGGACAAAAGAGGATCATGCGGAGGTCCCCTGCTGGGAATTTCTTTCCGACCAGGGAAAGCTGCGGGAGGCATGCCGCCAATGTGTCGTATACCGGGTCAGGGCGACTCGTTGCTTCCTTATGGCCGGGATAGACACGGACGTAGGCCACGCGCACCAGTTCTGCGAAGGATCCTGCGAGGACTGTGTCTATTTCCGGCGGATTCAGGGGAAGAGTACCCAGGTCCTCTTTATCAGCTCGGATGAGGAACTGGTGCACCGAATCGACTGGTTCGGCGATGACGCCACCACCCTGAGGTTTGCCAGAAACGGATACGAAGCATCCGCCCTGATCCAGGACTTCCGTCCCGAGATCGCCATCATCGACATGGAGGGGCTTCCGGATCAGGGGCTCGGCCTACTGGACTCCATCTCCGCCGATGCACGGATCCCCCATGTCCGTGTGATTCTGGTCATCCCACCCGACTCCATGGGGCGGATGCTCCAGCGGCCCCGACACCGGTTGGTGGTAAGCATGTTGGAGAAACCCGTGCTTTGCGACCGAATCGAGGAAGTGGTGAGGGGATCATTGGTGGAACTCAGCCCCGCGGCCAAGAGCCCTTTGGCCTAGTACATCTCCCATTTGATGAAGGGCTCTTTCACGTCCACCATGGCGTTGACGATGAGCTCGACCAGTCCCCCATAGGTGATACCGCTCTTATCCAGAGCTCCATAGTAGTTCAGCATGTCCCGAATCTGCCCTTTGCAGTTGGAACAGGGAGCACAGAGGTACTTCTTCACCTCTGGCCCAGGCTGGTCAGCAAAAGCATCGATGATCTGCTTGAACTTCACCCGGCCACTGACCTTGTTTCGCCAATCCTCATAGTTATTTCCCGACATGATGGCGAAGCCGCTTCCCCCACCGCAGCAGTAGTTATCCACCCCGTGGGGTGTCATCTCACGGAACTGCGGACAGAGGTAACGGAGAATGCGCCGCTGGGGTTCCACGATTCCCAGATTCCGCACGATGTTGCAGGGGTCGTGAAGCGTAACGGGGAAATCGTTCTTGGAGGGATCGAATTCGATCTTCCCGCTGAAGACGATCTCTTCCAGGAGGGGGAGGAAGCTCTCACGCCTCACCGCCAGGTCCCCAACCAGGACCCTGTCGGCAATGGTCACCAAGGCCTTGTGCTGGTGACCGCACTCACCCATGACGATCCGCTTGGCATTGAGTTTCTTGGCCGTCTGGGCATGCTTCACCGCCACTCGGGCGAGTTGAACATCATCGTAAAAAAGGCCGTAGTTCACCCCGTCGTATCCCACCTCATCCGAGGAGAGGGTCCAATCCATTCCGGCCGCATTGAGGATGATGGAGAAGGCGCCTGGATTCTCTGGCCACGCCAACATCTCACCGGCGTTGTGGATGAGGAGGATATCTGCGTCTTCTTTGTCAAACGGAGTCACGGTCTCGATACCCGTCTCGTCTGTGATGTCCTCGTCGATGAACTCGACGTTGTCCTTGACCACCACCGGGTTCATTCCGGTGGAAGAACCTACCTCCAATTGGAGGACAGTACCCTTCTCGTGGAGTTCGGTGGGCGCCCACCCCAGCTCCTGGCTGAACAGTTTCCTCAGCTCATGAGCGATGAGTCCGTTGTCCACTCCTACTGGGCAGACCTGCGCGCAGCGCCGGCAGAGATTGCAGCGGTAGGAGAGCTCATAGAGCCGGGTGATGGTGGTCCAGTTCAGGTCGATATCTGCACCCTTCAGAGGAGCCAGGATTTTCCCGCCGGGCTTCACATACTTGTTCACCAACCGGCGCCATACCTCGGACCGGTACGTGGGGCGGTAGATCTCTTTCCCGCCCGTGGCTTCAAATACGTGGCAGGCGTCAGCACAAGTCTGGCACCCGATGCAGTACTCCAGGGAGAGGGTCAAAGGCTGAAGAAAGGTCCAGTTGTTCTCCTTGGTGAGAAGCTTCTTCAACCCCTCTACGAACAGATCTACGTACCTCTGTTCCTCTTCCGGACTCTCCGGATGGGGCATGGCAGAGGCGATGACCCCGTCCAGGTTGCAGACCAATCTCTCCTTTTTCTCATCGGAAACCTGCTTCAGCCAGGGGAAGTCCTCGGGGTTGTCGTACGGCGGCGGAAGGGGAATCAGCTCCTCCGGACGCACCTCCGACAGCATGGGGAGATCCTTCCGGCCAATATCTTTAATGCGAACTCTATCGCTCATTTCTTGGCCTCCTGCTTGCCGGTGTCGGTGGCGATGTCCACCCAGGTCTTTTTTCCATCGGCCCTCACATGGGCCCCAGCCCAGGTCGGTTTTTGCCCCAGCAGCCCGATAAGTTCCTTTTCCATCTTCCCCCCTGCCTCAACCGGGCTGTCATCCCATCTGACGTCGTGGTATGTGAAGTACTTGGCCACGAAGTGCATCATCTGCGTGAAGGGGAGGTAAGCCAGGAAGATGAAGGCCAGAAGGAAATGGGCCTTAAGGACACCGGCCAGCTGCACTGACATATCCGCCGTGAAAAGGGCCCCGACAAAGCCAAGGACCTGGCCCGAGAAGTCGGAAAGGGAAAGGACGGCCCAGATTCCGGTTCCGAACATGGCTCCCAATAGGAGCAAATTGAAGTACGTGGCCCGGGTGGTGGAGTTCGCCATCCCCTTTTCCGTCATCCTTGTTACGAACAGGCCCACAGCGCCCAAAATCCCCAGGGCATAGCCGACCCCGGCAAGGAGGGACAGGCCCCGGGTGAGGATCCAAAGGTCGGGACTTACAATCCCTGCCACGGTCCCGATTCCCCCAAACACCAGAAGCGCCGCAGCTCCGATCAGGAGATACATCCCGAAGTGGAAGGGAAAGGAGAACCACCAGAGGCTCCTCTTATGCTCGAACAGCGCCTTGAGGAAGAGGATCTCCTTGAACATATAGAGGCCCTCTGCCACATGGTCCTTTTCGCGGGGCTTTGTCCACCATTCGGCGGTTTCCAAGTAGGAACCACCATAATGACCCCTTCCCTTTTCATGAGGAACGGGGGATAGCTCCCACCGAAGGTGGATAGGCATCCTGGCCATCTTCACGGACTTCAGGACGAAAAACACCACGAATATCGCCAGCAATAGATAGGAGAGCAGAATCAGTGTTGAGGCGGACATTGGCCCTCTCTTGCTGCTCAAGAATTTTGAGACGGAACGGAGCTCTCTCGCCTCCTCTCCCAGGAGGCCGAAGAGCGCAGCTTTCGAATCATCGGGGACGAACCACGAAAATCCCCAAATCACAAGGGGGAATGGCAATTATTGGGCCATTTCGGCCACTTTTCCCCGAAAACCGAAGAAGGAAGAAATGGGGGGAAAGAAGCCGAATCGAACCAATTAAATTTAAGCCTAATTAATTACGGAACGTTGAGTGGGGATATCCTGACTCAAAGAGGTCGTTTCGGTCGGGGCAGATGGGCCCCAACCCCCTGGGGGGGCTCGTCGCCAGCATTGTGTGGCGGGGCTCGGAACATGGGCGAGCCGGCCCCGGAGTCTATGCCCGCATCGCTCGACTGGCTCCGGTGGCAGCCTCGAACAGCACGGGCATGGCAACCATCCGGATCACGATGGCGCCGATGAAGCCCCCGATATAAACCATGGCCAGGGGCCGGTGCAACTCCGACCCCGTCCCCACATGGAACGCCAGAGGAATGGACCCGACGATCATGACCATGTTGGTCATGAAGATCGCCCGGAACTTCTTCATGGACCCTGCCATGACGGCGTCCCTCAAAGGCAACCCTTCCTTGAGAAAGTCATTGATCTTGGCGATGAGGATGACGTCGTTCTGGACGCACACCCCAATGAGGGCGATGAGCCCGATCATGGAGGACACGTTCAGGGTCTGGCCTGCGATGAGCAGGCCGACGATGGCTCCGAAGAGAGACAGGGGAACGGCCAGGATGATAAGGGACGCCTGCAACATGGATCCGAAAGAAGAGAACAGAACCACGAAGATGAGCAGGAGGACGATCACCATGAGGACCGTAAGGTCTCTCATCGCTCTTTGTTGGTTCTCGTAGGATCCCCCATACTCGATAAAATACCCGGCGGGGAGGTCAAGATGAGCGCCGATCTCCCGTTGTACCTCCTCCACCAGGCTCACCACATCCCGACCCACCACGCTGCACAGGATGAGCTTCCGCCGCATCATGTTCTCCCTCAGGATCTCCTGGGGCCCTTGTTCGTGCCGGAGGTCCGCCAGCTGGGAGAGGGGGATCCGCTCTCCATTAGGGACATCCACCAACAGGTTCCTCACCCTCTCCTCATCGTGTCGGGATTCCTGGTTGAGTCGGAGAAGGATGGAGGTGATGCGGTCTTCCTCGTAGACATCGGTGACCTCGATCCCATTCAAAGCCGTCTCCACCAAATCCGCCACATCGCTCACCGGGATTCCGTACCGGGCCAGCTCACTCCGGTCCAGGTCCACCACCAGTTGAGGAATCCCGGCCGTTTGCTCGACCTGCAGGTCCGCCAC
>JBDRDQ010000213.1:0-2367 GCA_043820695.1 Gemmatimonadota bacterium
GGTGGAAGCCGACGTGGCCCAGCTGGATGTGAACAACCGCTTTGTCCTGTTATATCCTGAAAGGCGACCCTTTTTCATGGAGGGAGCCGACTTCTTTCTCACGCCATTGAACGTGATTTTCACCCGTCCCGTGGCGGTCCCGGAAGCGGGAGCAAAGCTGACGGGGAAGGAAGGCGCGAACGCCGTCGGGTTCTTTCTTACCATGGACCGGGTCAACAACCTCATCTTCCCGGCCAATCAGGGTTCGGCCTCCGCCACTCTTCCCGACGATGTCAGTGCAGGGGTGCTACGGTACCGGAGGGACGTGGGTGCCGGTTCAACTGTAGGCGGCCTGATGACGGTGAGGGAGGGGGATGGCTATCACAACCGGGTATATGGCGCTGACGCTTTCCTTCGTCTTTCGGCCACCAACACCGTCCAGGCCCAGTTCCTCCACTCCGACACGGAGTATCCCTCCGAGCTGGCCAGCGCTTTCGAGCAGAGCGAAGGATCCTTCGGGGGGGGAGCCTACCATCTTCGAGTTCAGCACCGAAGCCGGGAGTGGGCGGCCTGGGCCAACCTGGAGCAGTTGGATCGTGGATTCCGATCCGACGCGGGGTTCATCCCGAGGGTGGATACACGAAGTGGTGAGGTCGGGGCCCAGAAGACGTGGTGGGCCTCCGAGTCGGGCCTGTGGTATTCCTTCCTGAACGCCGGCATCTTGGCGTCCAGGACTGAAGATCTGTCCGGTGAGCTGACCGACGAGCGGGTCCAGCTCATTGGCGGCTATTCGGGCCCGATGCAGTCCAATGTGAATGTGGCGTTGGCAACCAGGAAGGAGCTATTCGCCGGAACCCTCTTCGAGGATCTGGGCGCGGTCTTCATCGGCTTCGAGGTCCGGCCCTCCGGATTGGCCACTCTGGGATTCGGGTCGGAGTTTTCGGAGACCATCGACTACCTCGCCGGGCAGAAGGGAACGCAGATCACCGCAGGCCCCCGGGCGGAACTCAAGCTCGGCCGGCACCTCAACCTCAACCTCCAGCATTCCTTCCGACGTTTGGAGAGGGAAGGCGACTGGGCCTTCATCGCCAATCTCTCCCAGCTCAGGGCGGTCTACAACTTCAACGTCCGGACCTTCTTGCGGGCTATCGTCCAGTATCAAAACATCGAAAGAAACCCGGAGAACTACACCTTCGCCATCAACAGGGAGACCAGGAATCTCTTCACCCAACTCCTCCTCTCCTACAAGGTGAACCCACAGACGGTCCTCTTTCTTGGTTATTCGGACAACGCCCGGGGAATGCTCACCCCCGAACGGCTTCGGACCGACTTGGCCCGAAGCGACCGGACCTTCTTCCTGAAGCTGGGATACGCCTGGAGGCCCTGAGCCCTGAGCCCTAGGCCCTGGGCCACAGGCTACAGCCTTAGGCCGGCGCGTTCGAAGCGTGCTCGCCACTGGCGCGGGGCCATACCCCTCCCTTAAGGTGCTGGGCTTAGTTCAACCCCACACCTCCGGAGGGGGCCAATGTCCTTCATGCCCAAGAGCCTTCGCAGTTTTCTCACATCCATTTCTCCCTTCCTGATTCTTCTTGGGATGGGTTTTTGGGCTGCCCAACTGCCGGCGCAGTTGGTGGCTCAGGAGAAGCCGTCCATCATCGTGGATGACTACGGGCAGTGGAAACGAATCACCTCCACCGCCCTCTCTCCCGATGGGGCTTGGATGAGCTACGCTTACGACCGTCTGGAGGGGGAGGATACCCTCTATGTCAAAACCCTGGATGGGCCCACGGAGCACGTGATTGTCCGGGGGACGGCGGCGGCTTTCTCTCGGGACTCCCGATGGGTGGGCTACCAGATCGCGCCACCGGAGCGTGAGGGCGGCGGGGCGGCGGCCCGGCAGGGAGGGCCACAGACACCTTCGCCGGGGCAGCGCCCCGGGCAGGGTGGAGGTGGGGGTCAGGGGCAGACCATGGTTCTCCGAAAGCTGGCCACTGGTGACACCATCACCTTCGCTGGCGTCGCGTCCTTTTCTTTTCCTGAGAACACTGATGTCCTCTTGATTCGGAAACGCGGAGCTGGAAACGATGCCGACCACGAGGGCGCAGATCTGGTTATCCACGACCTCAACAAAGGAACTTCCCTCAATTTGGGGAACGTCTCCGAGTTTTCGGTCAACGACTCTGGTACCCATCTCGCGTACCTGGTCGATGCGGCGGGGGATGCCGGAAACGGCCTCTACCTCATGGAGCTGGCCTCCAATCGAATCCACGCATTGGACACCCATCAGGCGACCTACTCACAGTTGACCTGGAATGAAGGCGGGGATGCCCTGGCCACCCTCCGGGGCGCGGTTCCGGAGAAGAAGGTGCAGCGGGAGAACGCGCTGCT
>JBDRDQ010000214.1:0-2439 GCA_043820695.1 Gemmatimonadota bacterium
GTATCAGGCCACGGAGATCATTTATGCAACCGGCTCGACGGAGGACTTCTGGCGGGCCGACGCCCTCCTTACCGCCACGGAGCGGTTGAGGTTCGGTGTCACCACGGGCCTGACCTTCTTCGGAGGCGGCGACTCTGTCATGAGGACCGACGATCCCCGGTATGGGGACGCCTACCTGAAAGCAATCGACGATGTAGGAGTGCGTTGGTTCCTTGCCGTCGGACCCCGCCGGCCTCCCTTCCCCCGGACCTATGCCCACTGGGAGGGCGACACCCGCACCGATGTCCAGGTGACGTTCGAGAAGCAGCTCGAGGTCACGGAAGATCTCATCACCCGCTGGCACGGCGAGGGCGACGGGCGCATCAACATCGCCGTCATGTTCCCCACTCATCATCCCGAGGACGGCGAACTGAGCGAGGCTGATTTCCAGGAGCTGGTCCAGCGGACAAGGGCCACCCGGGATCTTTCCCGGAGGCACGGCCTCCTCTTCACCCAGGACGGGCACACCGGAGGCACGGTGAAGTTCGCCCACGAACAGCTGGACATCCTGGGCCCCGACGCACTCCTCTCCCACGCCACGGAGCTTACCGACGAAGAGATCCAGATCTGCGCAGAGACCAATACCCGCATCGTGCACAACCCCAGCGCCATTGCTTCAATCAGAGGCCGGTGCCCCGTAACCGAACTCCAGGCAGCGGGGGTTACGGTGATGCTGGGTTCGGACGGGGTGGCCCCGGACCGGAGTTACGACATGTTCCGGCACATGTTCCAGGCCATGCGATACCACCGGTTCCACTTCCGGGATCCAGACGTCCTCCCTGCCGGGAGGGTGTTGGCCATGGCCACAATCGAAGCCGCCAGGGCCCTGGGCCTGGAAGATGAGATCGGCTCGCTGGAGGTCGGGAAAAAGGCGGACATCATCCTCATCGATATGCAAAAGCCCCACCTCTATCCACCTGACATGCCCGTATATCGGGTGGCATACTTCGCGAACGGGAACGATGTGCAGACCGTCATCGTGAACGGGGAGGTCCTGATGAAGGACCGGCAGGTGCTGACGGTGAACGAGGAAGAAGTGTTGGATCTGGCCCAACGGGAGATCAGAGCAGCTTTGGAGCGCACCGGATTACAACACCTGGTGGCGACGCCCGAAGGTTTCTGGGGACTCACCAACCCTCCACAGTAGGGTGACTGCGGGGAAGGCCCATCCCGCCATACTCCCGCCCCGGGTTTCCCGGGAATGTGGAGTCGTGAACAAGAAGACTCTTGCAGCCCTGCCGTTATGGCTTCAGGACCTCCTGGAGCGTATGGACGAGGAAATGGTCCTTCGGGGATTCACTCAGGAAACCCGTCGGGTTTACCTGGCCCATGTCCGCAGATTTTACCTGGAACGGGAATCGTCTGATCAAGGGGTATGCACGTCTCTCGGCGGGCCATCCGAAACCCCGGCCGAACCCGATCTTGTGGCCACAAGTAGAGAGGTCCGGGACTGGCTAATCCGAAAGATCCGGGACGGGCGTTCCCATCACTACACCAACCAGGCTCTCAGCGCGCTCCGATTCCTCCACCTGAAGGTTCTCGGGGCCCCAGCCCCGGTTGCAGGCATTCCTCGAGCCAAGGCAAAGAAGACCTTGCCGGTAGTCCTGTCCGAGTCGGAAGTAAGACGATTCCTGGATGCGCTGGGAAGCCCAAAACAACGCGCCATCGCCTTTGTTCTTTACTCTGGAGGCCTCCGCGTGAGCGAGGCCGCTCGCCTGAAGATCACGGACATCGACTCCGAGCGAGGTCAGATTCACGTGCGACAGGGAAAGGGCGGAAAAGACCGCTACGTTATGCTCTCCCCCGTGGTCCTTGGCGTCTTGCGGGAGTATGTCCGCGTAGAGCGACCCTACGACTGGCTCTTCCCGAGAAGTGACCGGAGAGACCGGCATATCACCACTCGAGCCATTCAGGGGCATGTGAAAAAGGCCGGCAAGAGAGCCGGCATCGAGAAGCGGGTCACACCCCATGTTCTGAGGCATAATGCCGAGTCCCGGATTATGCCGAGTGGCGAAATCGGGGTGTCCTTTCGGGCTGGATTTCAGCCGTTTTTCGTCCATGCTGGGCGTTTGACCTCGGCATAATTCGGGGGTCTCCTCCCTACTGGCAATGACGCCAGTCAAAGGAGGAGACATGTCGGAGAACCTGTTCAAGGAGCCTGTCGCGGCGGAGCGTCTAGGACGCGATCTGCTCGGGGCTCACATCGACTCGGTTGCGCGATCACTCGTTGGTCTCGGCTTTGCCAGCTCCACGGTGCGGACCTACCTCTCGTGTCTTGCGGACTATGGTCGGTGGGTCGAGCGCAGTGGCGTGGCGGTCGGCGATCTGGACGACCGGATCGTCGACCTCTATATCGACGAGCGGCGCCGACAGGGCCGGCTTCAGCGGAGCCATCGCCCG
>JBDRDQ010000215.1:0-3608 GCA_043820695.1 Gemmatimonadota bacterium
GCCCGGGTCATCAACACCGAGTTCATCCAGTTCCATCCCACCACCTTCTATCACCCCCACGCACCCAACGCCCTCATCTCGGAGGCGGTGCGGGGAGCTGGCGCCAGGTTGGTCCGGGCCGACGGCGATCCGTTCATGCAGGAGTACAGCCCGGAGTGGAAGGACCTCGCCCCCAGGGACGTGGTGTCTCGCAGCATTCATCACGAAATGCTGAAGCGGGATACGCCTCACGTGTTTCTGGATCTCCGTTCCTATCTCGCGGCCGATTGGGTACGAGAGCACTTCCCCAACATCTATCAGACGGGGCTCGCCTACGGAGTCGATATCACCAACGACCTGGTGCCGGTGGTGCCGGCGGCCCATTACTTCTGCGGCGGCGTTTGGACGGACGAATGGGGTCAAACCACCGTCAACGATCTCTATGCTGTCGGAGAGGTCGCTTGCACCGGCCTGCACGGAGCCAACCGCCTGGCCAGCACCTCCCTCCTCGAGGGATTGGTGTGGGGAGAGAGAGCGGCAAGGCACATTGAGAAGGGCCTGCCCTCCCGCATCCCCCGCCCGGCTCTCGACATCCCCCCCTGGGAGGACTACGGAAGCGAGCCACCGGATCCGGCCCTCATCAGTCAGGACCTCAGCAGCATCAAGCACATCATGTGGAACTATGTCGGTCTGATCAGGACCACGCCCCGCTTGGCCAGGGCAATTCGGGAACTGCGGGCTCTGGAAACGGAAATCGAGGGCTTCTATCGGATATCCCGAATCACAGATGGGCTGATTGGACTCCGCAATGCCGTCCGGACAGCCACCATCATCACCTTGGCCGCATGGGCCAACAAGGCCAGCATGGGGTGTCACCACAGGGAGTAAGGCGGATCCGGGGCTGGCGTCCGAAACCCGCATCCCTGCCTTCCGTAAGGGTGGTATCTGATCGAAGGAGACAATGAGAGCCCATGGACCGCCTGATCCAGGACATCCGTTACGCATTCCGGCGCATGGCCAAAAGCCCGGGGTTCACCTCCATCGCCGTTTTGTCCCTGGCCCTGGGGATCGGCGCCAACACGGCCATCTTCAGCCTGGTGAACGCGATCCTCCTCTCCGGCGTCCCCATGCGGGCCCCCCAGGAGTTGGTGGAGATCTATACCAGCGAAGAGCCCAACGGAGCTGAGCCCGGATACCCCTATTCCATTTCCGCCTATCCCGACCTGGTCGACCTCAGAGAACAAACCGATCTCTTTTCCGGCGTGGCGGGGTACGAAGCTTTCTTCTCCCGTCTGGAGACGGAAACCTCCACGGAGCCCATCTGGGGGGAAGCGGTTTCCTGGAACATGTTCTCCCTTCTGGGCATCGAACCCGAAGCGGGCCGGTTCTTCGTCCACGAGGAAGGCCAAACCCCCGGTACTCATCCGGTGATCGTTCTGGGATACAACTACTGGCAGAAGCGCTTCGGCGGGGACGCTGAAATCGTCGGGAAGAGCCTGAGACTAGGGGGACAACAGTACACGGTCGTGGGCATCGCTCCGAAAGCACTCCAGGGGTTCACGGCTCCTGGAATCAGCATGGACATGTTCGTGCCGTACATGATGGCGGACGCCCTGAATTTCGAGGGTACCTCCACCCACCTCACCCAAAGGAGCAGCCGAAGCACGTTCATCAGGGCACGTCTGGCCCCTGGCGTTTCGGTGGAGCAAGCCCGAGCCGCCCTCGAGACACTCTCCGCCCGGCAGCGCGAGGCTTACCCTGAGAGCTGGAAGGGGCGGAACTTCAATCTCCTGGCCACTTCGGAGGTGGCCATCCACCCCATCGTGGATGGACCGCTGAAGGCCGTCGCAGCCCTCCTGCTCGTGGTGGTGGGATTGGTACTTCTGGTCGCCTGCACGAACCTGGCGGGGTTTCTTCTGGCCCGGGCCTCGGAGCGAAAGAAGGAAATCGCGCTCCGGCTCGCCTTGGGGGCGAAGCGGTGGGCCCTCGTCCGGCAGCTCCTCACGGAGACGATCATCCTCGGAATCATGGGTGGCCTGGCGGGTCTCCTGGTGGCGAACTGGGTACTCCAAGCCCTGATGGCCTTCCAGCCGCCCATCCCCATTCCCATCAACCTGGACGTTGGGCTGGACGGGACGGTCCTACTCTTCACCCTGGGGATCTCTGCCGTCGCGGGGGCCTTCTTTGGCCTGGTTCCGGCCCTTCAGTCCACCAACCCGGACATTGCGCCAACGCTGAAGGATGAGTCCGGCACGGGAACGGGACGGCAGAAGCGACTCAGCCTCAGAAACGGCCTCATCGTCGCACAGGTGGCCATCTCCATGGTTCTCCTCCTGGGAGCCGGCCTCTTCCTCCGAAGCCTCCAGAGCGCACAGGACATGGACGTGGGGTTCTCCATTCGGGAGGGGGGCATCGTCTGGCTCATGGCCTTCGGAAACGAAATCGAGGCGGAGGAGTTCGCTGACCTCACCCAGGCCATGGAAGAGAGGGCCCTGGCCATACCCGGGGTGGAGAAGGTCGCCACAGCAGAGATGTTGCCCCTTGGGATCAGCTTCCAAACCGGCGACTGGGACATCCCGGGTGTAGAGCCCCCCGCGGGAGAGGAACACCACGAAATCGCGTACAACACGGTGTCAAAGGGCTACTTCGATGTCATGGGAATCCCCATTGTCGCGGGGCGATCCCTCGGTCCCGAAGATAGGAGGGGGAGTGAGCCGGTTGCAGTCATCAGCGAGACCGCGGCCAGGCAGCTTTGGCCGGGCGAAAGCCCTATCGGAAGAGAGCTGAAACGACCCCGACGTGAACAGCCCTACCGGATCGTGGGCGTGGCCAAAGATGCCAAGGCATGGACCCTGGGCGAGGAATACCGTCCGTACATCTACCTCTCCAAGGAGCAAAGCACTGAAATCAGCTCCCAGATCATCGCCACCGGGACGATTCCGGAAGCACAAATCGTGACCGAACTCCTGCGGGTCGCCCGGGAGCTGGACTCCCGATTTGTGATCATGGAATCCAAGACGGTTTCCGACCACCTGTCCATCGCCCTCTTCGCGCCACGGATGGCGGCCATCCTGCTTGGGGTATTCGGTGCCCTCGCCCTGATTCTGGCCAGCACCGGTCTCTACGGCATCGTGGCCTTCAGCGTTTCTCGCCGCACCCGGGAAATGGGGATTCGGCTATCTCTGGGGGCCGACGCCGGGACGGTGGTGGGAATGGTCCTCCGTGGCGCCATGGGTTTGGTGGCGGTGGGGGTCGTGGTCGGAGTGGTCCTGAGTCTGGGCCTAGCCCAAGCGATTCGGGGTTTCCTGTACGGGGTAGGTGCCATGGATCCGGTCACCTTCATCGGCGTGCCCCTGAGTCTGGCGGCCGTTGCGTTGGTGGCTGCCTTCGTTCCCGCGCGCCGGGCGAGTCGAATCAACCCGGTCCAGGCGTTGAGGTCGGAGTGACGTAGGTCACTCGTATTTCAAAGCCCGAACCCCTCGGTTTCAACCCGGGGCTGGTCAACCCGGGGTGAACTCCCGACCTTTTCTGATGTAGAAACTCATACGTAGGTTGGACCGATCGATTCGCCCAGAGGCTCGAAAGGCTGCGGCCATGCGGACAGCACTCCTGGTTTTCCTGGTATCCTC
>JBDRDQ010000216.1:0-2750 GCA_043820695.1 Gemmatimonadota bacterium
AGGAGCTTCGGCCGGAGGAGATTCGTCCTGATCAGGCTTGTGGAAGGACGCCCATGGGGGGGCTTCTCCTCCGAGCCCGGGAAGAAGGACTCTCGGTGGACTGCGTGGACCTCCGGAACTCCGGGGATACGGCCGGGCCTCGGAACCAGGTCGTAGGCTACGGATCTTTCGTCTTCAGCTGAGTCACTTCTGCAAAAACCACCGTCGGCTCAGTAGGTCCCGGTACACGGTGACGATTTGTCCGTCTTCCAGGACAAGCCGGGCATAACGCCGGGAGATGGGGTCCCGCCACCATTCGTCGTCCACCTGCCAGATCTCCAGAATCTGCTGGACCTTCCGGACTCCTCCCTTCAGGTAGAGAAGGCGGGGACGGCCTCCATCTCCTACCCGGACCCGGAGGGGTCGAGGGGCATTCAGAGGATGGAGAGCCTGGGGATCGAGATTCTTCAAAGCGTTGTCCTCTTCATCACGATCGTCCTCATCGTCACGGCTCGAAGTTCAGGAGGGCATGGCGCCTCTCCGGGATTCGGGACCAGGGGTCCACTTCCACCACTCGATAGAGGGGGGAATGGCCCAGCTTCAGCTTCAACTCCCTGACCGCTTCTCGCAGGGAAGATGGGATGGCTCCTTCTTCCAGCCCCATCCCACCAGACTCGCGGCCCCCTTCTTCCTTCCGGTCGAAGAAACCGGTTTGGGAAGAAGCCGGCCCGAACTGGAAGAACTCCACGGTCAGCCTCTCTACGGCTCGGGCCGGAGGCGAGAGGGCCATCCGAGCCCTGAGGGGGAAGGCGATGGACTCCTTCTGGGCTGTGGGCTCCCTGAGGATGACCTCCATGGACCAGGATCCTCCTCCTTCCAGGCGGGCTCGAAGGCGTATCCCATGAACACTTCGGCCCCGGCGAGCCGGTCGAGACAGGGCTTTCTCCAGGAGCCGGCCTAGGGCCCCATGGATGGTCTCGGTTCGTCCTGCCGGGGAAGGGAAGTCCAGGGAAACCCGAATGGGATGGGGGCGGTGGATGGGACGCACGGGATCCACTCGCCGGCCCCTGGCCCACTCCAAAGCCATGCGCCCTTCCAGCCCGAACTGGCCCACCAGGGCCGGCTCCGGAAGGGCGATGAGCTTCTCCAGGGTGGTGATGCCGAGGCGCTCCAGCCGCTGGATCATGAGGGGATCGACCGGAAGGACGGAAACGGGACAGGAGGCGAGGAAGGAGGGGAGCTCCGGGTCAGATACCAGGACCGGCTTTCCCGGCTTGGCCCGGGCTGCCGCGACCCAGGCGCCGAACTTCCCGGAGGCTCGTCCCACCCGGGTGGCCGCCACCAGGGGCGCAGGGAAAATCCGGAAGAGAGCCTGGAGGGTGATCCTCACCTGCCGGGAAGGAGGCCCGTGAAGGCGCTCCAAACCGTCCATCCCCATGAAGATTCGCCCCCTGCCGGCGGGCTCCACCACGGGGCTCAGCTCCGAGAGAGCCTCCACCATCTCCTCCTGGGCTGCGTCATAGTGGGCCGGGTCCGGCTCCAGGAGGGTCAGGGAGGGGCAGAGGGAGATGGCCTGGGAAATCAGCTGTCCCGGACGAACACCTGCCTCAGCCCCTCGCTCCGAAAGCTGCCAGAGGGTTCGCCGGGTCCCTCCTCCCGGGGAGAGGAGAGCTACGGAGGTGGCATCCAACTCCGGAGATCGGACCAGCTCCAGCCGGAGTTCGAAGGTGGGCAGCCAGGCACAGAGAGCCTGCCGGCTTCCGGGAATGGAAGTGGAGGACAGGGGGAGACTTCCCCTCTTCCCCTCCAGGCCCAGAAGGAGGGGAGGCTCCTGGTACATCCGTGTCATGAGTAGTCGAACGATTTAAGTGATACCGAAGAAAAACCGAAAGTAAGATAGGGCGAAGGTGGAAAGACGGCAATAGAAATGGGTGGGAACTGGGTGGGGAAGGGTAGGACGGGGAAGGGAGCATTCATGCAGAAATGGGACGGATCCGGTGATTGCGGCCCGCAGAGTCCTCTAGGCCCTTTCCATCCGGTGTCATAGATTTCCCGGGAACCCACCCAAAGGAGCGCAGATGCCGGACTCGTTCGACCGCCTCGCGGCGGCCCTTTCCGACAGGTATACGGTCATGTCGGAGCTGGGCCGCGGTGGAATGGCGACCGTGTACCTCGCCGAGGATCTGAAACACGGCCGCAAAGTCGCGATCAAGGTCCTGCAGCCAGAGCTGGCGGCAGCGATCGGGCCGGAGCGCTTCCTGCGTGAGATCGAGATCTCTGCCGGCCTCGATCATCCCCATATCCTGCCCCTGTATGAATCCGGAGAGGCAGGCGGCTTTCTCTACTACGTGATGCCGAACGTCGAAGGAGAGTCGCTCCGCGACCGGTTGGACCGGGAAAAACAGTTGCCCCTCGACGACGCGGTGCAGATCGCCCGGGAGGTAGCGGATGCCCTCTCCTATGCACACAGTCGTGATGTCGTGCATCGGGACATCAAACCCGAAAACATCCTGTTGGCCGGCGGACACGCCCGGGTGGCCGATTTCGGGATAGCCCGCGCCATCAGAGATGCCGGGGCCGATCGACTTACGATGACGGGGGTGTCCGTCGGTACACCGCTGTACATGAGTCCGGAGCAGGCGGCCGGAAGCAGTGACATCGACGGCCGCAGCGACCTGTACAGCCTGGGGTGTGTGCTCTTCGAATGCCTCGCGGGACGAACTCCGTTCACGGGACCTCTCGAGAGCGTAGTGCACCAGCACCTGGGCGCC
>JBDRDQ010000217.1:0-5044 GCA_043820695.1 Gemmatimonadota bacterium
GCAGTAGAGGAAACGATCGTCGTCCCAAGTGGGCCAGAGCTGATAACTGCAGGGTGAGTCAGTTACCACTCGCACGCTGCTGTCCTCCACGTCAAATAGCTTCACCACCGGGCTCTCATCGGCCCCGCCCACGGCCCACACCACGTACCGGCCGTCATCCGAAATTGCCGGCGAGTCCCGTCTCCACCTCGGTTCCGGGAGTTGGATCTGCCGCGTGGCACCTCCTTGGACGGCCATGAGCATGTACACGGTCTCTCCATTGAGCTGGGTCTCCATGAACACTTCCCGCCCACTTGGCATCCAGCGGAGGGGAGAGTCATACGCCCGGGTCTCCGTGAGCTGCTGCGCTGGCCCACCGTTGACCGGCGACACCAGGAGGGGCGCTGCCAACTCCGCTGCTGCTGCCACGATGGCGGGCTGACCGGGCCAGAATCCAGCGGGAGCCATGTTTTCCGGAAGCTTGAACCTGGCGAGCCCTCGCCCCTCGATGGTGGCAAGTTCCCACAGCGTCTCCCCCGAAGACGCGGTCACACTTCTGGACACGTAGCGCCCGTCGGGACTGAGCGCATAGAGGAGGCCGTCCTCCCACTGAGCCGCCACCTCGCCCGGACCCCCCTCAACGGGCAGGCGTCTGACCACCCGCAGTTCTCCGGGCGTGCCGGTGATGACGTACACGCTTTCCCCGTCGGACGACCATGACGGCCACCACAAAGGGTCCTCGGTTTCCCATATGGTGCGGGCCGTTCCGCCGTTGGCCGGCACGACCCGCAGAGCCTTGCGTCCCTCCTCTCGTGGAGCCACGTAGGCGATCCGATTCCCATCGGGTGAGACGGTGAAGCCATACTGCGGAAGGGGCTCGATGCTCACCTGACGGGGTGGGTCCACCGGACGGCCCGTTTGGGGGTCCAGGTCAACGCTGTAGATGAACGGGCCGAAGGACGCTGACCCGCTCCGGAACGCCAGCCGCCTGCTGTCCGGGAACCAGACAGGATTATCGTTGTAGTCGTGGCCGGACCCGCTCACGCGTATCGGTTCCGTACCCGTGGTGGAAGCCACCCAGATCTCAGAAACCCCTTCCCGGATGCCCGGCCATGCGATCCAGCGGCCGTCCGGAGAAACGGCTACCGATCGGTCGTCCAGAATGGCCAGAGCATCCGCTCTGACCTGAATCGAGTCGGTACCGAAGATCCGGGTGAAGCGAGGCTCCACCGTCGGGACCTCCTGGGCGGATTGGGATCGGGCGGCCAGAGGGAAACCGGCCAGTACGGGCAGGGCCAGGCCGATCAGCCATACGGCCCGTGGAATCCCCCGCTCGTCCCTGGGCCTTAACGCCATGCCGAGGGCTGATGCCAGGCAGGCGATCCCTGCGGCCACCAACACCGCAGAAACCAGGAGAAGGATGACATCCCCTAGTCCGTTGATGAACACGAGGACCAGGTCTTGAATGAGCGATCCGTCGGCTGTGTACATGGTGCTTCTCCCTGCATGGATGGTTTGGCGAGAGGCGATCGACGCACTCGCCGGCATGGAGAAGCAACGGAGCTGCCAGCTAGGCCGAGATTCGTAAGTTCCATCAGCAGAGATACTTAGAGGGATTTTTCACCCTGGCGCCCGGGTGTGAATGGTAACGACTCGATGCCATCTGCGGCCACGAACCGTTACCAGGGTCCCCTTCTGGGTCGACTAGCGCACCTCCAGGTCGTACTTCCTGATCAGCCGGTCCAGGCGGGGGCGGGAGAGGTCGAGGATCCGAGCCGCCTGCCGTTTGTTTCCGCCGGTTCGCGTGAGGATCCGCTGGAGGTGGGCGGATTCTACGGCCGCAAGACGGTCGTCCGCAGGACGAGCTCCCTGCTCACTGCCACGATCAGCCGCCCCAAGGGAGAGATGCTCGGCGTCCACCACGGGCCCCCGGCACGCCACCATGGCCCGGGTCAGGGCATGCTCGAGTTCCCGGACGTTACCGGGCCAGTGGTAGGCAGTGAGCTTTCGGAGAGCGGCCCCGGTGATCCCACCAACGTCGGTGTGGACCTCGGCAGAGAGCTTCCGAATGAGGTGTTTCGCCAGCCGTGGGATGTCGCCCCGTCGGTGCCGGAGTGGGGGGACCCGAATCTCTACCACCTGTAGTCGGAAGAAGAGATCCTCCCGGAACCGCCCCTGCCGGATCTCCTCCTCCAGGGAGCGTTGGGTGGCGGCCAGGAAGCGGCCCTCGGTATGACGTGGCTGCTCGCTACCCACGGGGTAGAACTCCCGGTCTTCCAGCACGCGCAGAAGCTTGGCCTGGAATTCCGGGGTGGTGTCACCGATTTCGTCCAGGAGAATGGTGCCCGATCCCGCTAGCTCGAAGTAGCCTTCCCGCCGGTCCACAGCGCCGGTGAAGGCCCCCCGGACATGACCGAAGAGCTCCGATTCCAGGAGGGCTTCCGGGATGGCCGTGCAGTTTACGGCTATGAAGGGCTCTGCCGCCGCCGGCGAGTTGAAGTGGATGGCCCGGGCGATGCGTTCCTTGCCGGTGCCCGTCTCTCCGGTGATGAGCACAGTGGCCCGGTTCCGGGCCAGGACCCCGATGGTCTTGTAGATCTCGATCATCTTCGGATCCTGCCCGATGAGCTCGTCGAGAGTGTGGCCCTCTGCAGTCTCCGCCGTGAGGTGCCGGACTCGTCTCCGCAACGAACGGTCCCGCTCGGAGCGCTCCACCAGGAGGTCGATGTGGTCCAGATCCAGAGGCTTCGTCAGATAGTCGTAAGCGCCTTCCCGCATAGCCGTAATGGCGCTCTTCATCCCCTCATAGGCGGTGATCACCACCACCTGGGTATCGCAGGCCTCCCGGATTCGGCGAAGCAGCTCCAGCCCGTCCATGCCAGGCATGCGCACGTCGGTGATCACCAGGGTCGGATCGAAGCCAGTGAGGGCGTTGAGGGCTTCCTCGGCGCTGGCAGCCGCGAGGACCTCGTGACCGGCACGCTTCAGGTGACGCTCGAACGTTTCGCGGATGGAGAAGTCATCGTCGACGACCAGGACGCGGGCGCTCACTTTTCCTCCGGCGCGTGGGTGTACCCATCCTCCGATGTCGATGTCCCTTCTAATCTCGGAGCCCCTTCCGATGTCGAAGTCCTCTCGTCGGCCAGGGGAAGTTCCACAAAGAAGGTGGCACCGACGCCATCACGGGATGCCGGATCCAGGTCGATCCGACCCCCATGCTCTTCTACGGTACGCCGGGCGACGGCAAGGCCGAACCCGGTGCCATCCTCCTTCGTGCTCACGAAGGGCCGAAATATCTTTCCCCGGATCTCAGCAGGTACCCCAGGTCCCTCGTCCGAGACCCGAACCCGGATGACTCCCGTCGCTGCCGATGCCATATCCCGGTTCTCGGTGTCGATCCGAACCGTTCCCCCACTTGGCATCGCCTCGCCGGCGTTCACCAGGAGGTTCACGAACACACCCTCCAGGTCCCGGGAATCGCCCAAAACCCTGTGCCGGGCAGCCTGGAACTGGTGTTCGACATGGACGTTCTCCTGCTTGAGCTGCGGCCCGACGGCCTCGGTGGCGTCGGTCAGGATGCTATGGAGCGAGCATGGCTCCCTGTTGGGCGGATGGGTGGGGACCATGCTCAACACACTGGAGACGGCCCGGTCCAGGCGCTCCACTTCCCGCAGACAGATCCGGACCGCCGGCGCCGAGTCGTCCGGAATCCTCCCCTGGTCCGCGTCTCGACCCAGCTCCTGGAGGTTGAGCTTGATGGAGGTGAGGGGGGTCCGGATCTCGTGGGAAACCCGGGATGCGAACTCCCCCATGACCGCCATGTGCCGGGTCTCTTCAACCCTTCCCAGCATCTTCCGGACCTCCTCCACCATGATCCCGAAGGCCCGGGAAAGGCGACCCACCTCGTCGCTCCCCCCTCCCGGGATCTGCGGCGACAGCTCGCCCCGGGCCACGTCGTCGGCGGCTACGGTGAGCTGCTCCAGCGACAAGGTGGCGCGCCGCGTCATGAGGAAGAAGGAGAGGCCGATGGCTGCCGCCACCAGAAGCATCACGGCGAGATTGACGTTTCGCATCCGAGCGAAGGGCGATGCGAACTCTCCCACGGCCGCCGAACTCACCACCGTCCAAGGTGGGGAGGCAACGTTGAGGAAGGAGGCCACCCGAAGCGAGTCGTTCTCCCGGTAGGTGAAGCTCCCGCTGTCTGCCGCAAGGACGGCGGCGTCCACGTTCCAAGCGTACTGGGAGAATAGCCGGTCGATGGGCTGGTTGAGGAAGCCCCGACTCGGATGGTGGATGACCGTTCCTCTTGCTCGGTGGAGCAAGGTGGTGTAACCGGTCCTCCCGAAGGCGGTTCTCAGGAGTTCATCAGCAAGAAGGGCCCCTGAGCGCACAGCGGCGACAACCACGCCCACGGTGTCGCTCTTGGGGGGGACGGTTACGGGGAACTCGAGCTCGACTGCTCCCCCGTACGGGGAACGCTCCTCCCCTGCCGGATCGATGCGGAGGGTCTCGGGCTCCCCCGTGCCCGGACCCGTGCGAAGGGTCTCCGGCTCCCCCAAGACGTAGAGGCGCGCCCCCTCGGAATCCCGGAGCTCGATCCAGTGGTAGGATGGGCGAACGAGTGTCCAAACGGAGGACAGATAAGCGTCGGCCGCGGCGAGGGCCTCGGAGTCTGACGTGTCCAGGCCCTCTGCATGAGCTCGGTAAAGTCCCTCGGTCTCGACGTTCCCGGCCACCAGTTGGAGCTCGGCGGCCCGAAGGGCGTAGCGGTCCAGGAGATCCGAGACGATCCGATGAGCGATAGCTGCCGTCTCCTCTTCGAGAAGCGACTCCACCGCCTTCATGGAACGGACATAGCCGAACGTGCCCAGCGCCAGGACGGGAAGGACACCGAGCAGAGCGAACAGCGTCAGGATGCGGGTACGGAGCTTCAAAGGACCAGCTCCCCTTCAAAGGGAGAAGGTAGGACAAGGATAGGCGGCGCTTGCGTCCATGGGAAGGGTGACGACCTGGCGTGGTGACGACCTAGCGTGGTGACGACCTAGCGTGGTGACGACTTGGTGTG
>JBDRDQ010000218.1:0-5485 GCA_043820695.1 Gemmatimonadota bacterium
GGCCTTCCCTTCGCGCACTGGCCATCCGCTTCGCTTCTGGAGGCGCGCGCCGGGAAGGCCGGAACCCTCTCCGCCCCCTCCGCCCACTCAGCCTGAGAAGCCAGCTTCGGCGATGAGAATTAGCAGCGCCCGCTGAATACCCTTGTACCCGTCCTGATTCAACCACCATTCCCCCGGGGAGTGGTTTTCTCCCCCAATCCCACCTCGGCCGATGGTGATGGCGGGAATTCCCATCGAGATGGGGATGTTCGAATTCGTGGAGGACCGGGAAAGGTAGGGTTCTTCCCCGAAATGCCTGGTCACGGCCATGGCCCTTTGGACCAAGGGGGTAGCGGGGTCCGTCTCCCCGGAGGGCCGGGAGCCGATGCGATCCGCCTCCACCTGGATGGGCGGGCCTTCCCTTCGAAACCGGTTCTCCTCCTCAGTCGCCTTTTCCACCGCTGCCAGAAGGGCTTCCGAACTCCGGTCCAGGCTTGCGGGACTCTCCGAGCGCATATCCACTTCCCTCCAGGCCTCGAAGGGAATGGAGTTGATGGAGGTGCCGCCACCGATCCGCCCCACGTTGAAGCTGGTTCGGGGTCCCGACCGGGTCAGGGAATCCGCCACGACAGCGAAAAGCTCGATGGCCCTTCCAAGGGCGTGGGACGGATTCACCAGGCCGAAAGCACCCCATGAATGTCCACCTGGCCCTCGAAAGGTGACGCGGTACCGTGTCGACCCCAGGCCCATGCTCACGATGGAAGCCAGTCCGGCACCATCCACCTCGATAAAGGCATCGACCTTTCGATCGGCTTCTCCAAAGAAGTGTTTGACCCCCTTGAGGTCTCCGAGGCCCTCTTCCCCAACACTTCCCAGGAAGATGAGATTCGCATCGGTGGTCACGTCCGCCGCCTCCAGGGCCCGCAGGACCGTAAGAGCCACCATGAGTCCCCGTGTATTATCCCCGATGCCCGGAGCGAATAGCGTGTCCCCTCTGATCTTCACCGTCACATCGGTCCCCTCGGGGAACACGGTGTCCAAGTGGGCTCCAAAGACCACCGTCCGCGCCCCTACGCGGCCCCTACGAAACGCCAGGACGTTCCCCACCCCGTCGATCCGAACGGAGTCGGCTCCAGCCGACTCGAGGAGTTCCGTAAAAGCCCGGGCACGTGCCTCTTCATGGAAGGGCGGGGCGGGGATTTCCGTCAAGAAAATGAGATCCTCCTGGGTCCGGGCGTCCAGGCCCTGAATAACCCTGAACGCTTCCTGAACGCTAGGATGGCCTGCCAACCTTGCCACTTCGGCGTCGAACCCACCTTCCTGGGCGGCAAGGGGAGGGGACCAGGCCAAAACCAGGGCCATCGTGACGATACGGCCTAGGGCCCGAGCAAGGCCTTGGGATAGGGCGTTAGGGGGCCTGGAACATGGGAACGGAAGGCAGCGCATCTAAGGTGACTCCAGAGAAGAGGGAAAAGGACGGCAAAAGAGGGTAGGACACTCGGGGGATAAGGGCAATCCAGAGGAAACCCCCACGCCTTGCGCGCCGTAAAGGTAGGGGCGATGGTTCATGGTTGAATTTTCTTCGAAAGGGCGGCCCTTCCAGGGCGCCCGGCCGAAAGTCGAGAGTCGATCGATGGAGGTTGGTTTGGAGGCTGGTGGGGACTCACCTGACAGGAATGCTTTCCTCAGCATTCCCGGGCGGTTCGTGGAGAGTATCGGCCGGACGAGCAGGACGGTTACCGAACATGCCGGGCAGCTGGGAATTCTTTTTTGGAAGGTCCTTGCCCACCTGGTTCATCTTCGTGTCTCCTATCGGGAGATTCTGAACCAGATCTATGTCATGGGTGTCCAGAGCGTCCCCATCGTCATCGTCACCGCCGTTCTCGCGGGAATCGTCACGAGTCAGCAGGGCGGATATCAGTTCACCGGGACAATTCCACTCTACGTGATGGGTAGCATCGTGGTGACCAGCGTGGTCCTGGAGCTGGCTCCGGTGCTCACCGCCATCGTACTGGTGGGGCGGGTGGGCGCCCGCATCACGGCCGAACTGGGAACCATGGCAGTGTCGGAACAAATCGACGCGTTCCACTCGGTGGGCAGGGACCCCGTCGCTAGCTTGGCCGCTCCCCGGATCGTGGCCGGAGTCATCGTCCTCCCGATTCTCACAGGAATCGCGATCATCGTCGGAATCTATTCGGGACTGGTCTCAGCCCAACTCACTCTGGGCATCGGGACCGAGGCGTTCTTCTACGGTGCCCGTCTCTTCTGGCACAACTGGGACCTCCTCTATTCACTCTCGAAAGCGGCGGCCTTTGGATTGGCGATTCCGCTCATCTCCTCCCACATGGGCTTCAGGACCTCCGGCGGGGCGGCAGGGGTGGGGAGGACTACCACCGCCTCCGTGATGTTCATGACCCTTACCGTCCTCATTCTCGATGCTCTTTTCCCCCCGATCTTTCTTGACTAAGTACATGAGACCAGACGCTCCATGATTCGGTACCGTCAGATCTTCAAGGCCTTCGACGAACCGGTTCTTTCCGGTGTGGACCTGACCGTCAACGAGGGGGAGATGTTCGGCCTTTTCGGCCCTTCCGGTACGGGGAAGAGCGTCCTGTTGAAGACCACCATCGGCCTCATCGTACCGGATCGAGGAGACGTATTCCTGAGAGGGGAGTCGGTTTTCTTCGGAGATCAAGACGCCCTGGAGAGGGTTCGACGGCAGGTAGGCTACGTTTTCCAACACTCCGCGCTCTTCGACTCAATGACGGTGTTCGACAATGTCTGCATGGGCATTCCGGAGAAGGAACTACAGCGGATTTCCAGGAGGGAAGCCGGGAAACGAGCCTGGGAGGCATTGGAGATCGTGAACCTGGATCCCCGGATGGTCCTCGCCAAACTTCCCGCCGAGCTTTCGGGGGGGATGAAGAAGCGGGTCGGAATCGCCCGGGCGATTGTCGGGAAACCCGAGATGCTTCTTTGGGACGAACCCACCACAGGTCTCGATCCTGTGAACACGGCGGCGGTGGAGCGCCTCATTGCCCGCCTATCAAGGGAGTTGGAGGTGACCTCCATCATCGTGACCCATGACATCGAAGGTGGGCTACTCATCTGCGACCGCGTGGCCATGCTCACGGCGGGGAAGCTGAGGTTTTGCGGCACTCCCCAGGAGTTTCGTGATAGCCAGGACCCCGTGGTCCAGTCCTTCGTGAACCGAGCGGGGGCAGAATCCGCTCTCGATAACCAGTTGAACGTGGTATGAGCCAATCCGAAAAGACGCCGCTTCGGGAAGCCATCGAGCCCACCGACGAGGAGCTCAGGAATGCGATCCCCCGGAACAAGAGCCGCTTGGAGTTCCGAGTGGGAATCTTCGTGCTGGTTGGGATGGTGGCAGCCCTTTTCGCTCTCTTCCTCCTTACCGACCCGAGCACCTTCAGGGGGCGGTACAGGATCTCCACCGTCGTAGAGGATGCAGGAGGAATCCGACGTGGGGATCCGGTGCAAATGCGAGGTGTGAACGTGGGGAGGGTCATGTCCTTCTCCATGGCTCCCCAAGGGGTCCGCATCACGCTCGAGATCGAAGGGGCATGGGATATTCCCGCGGATTCCAGGAGCCGGCTCGTCTCCGGCGGAATCCTGGGAGGCCGCACGGTTGAGATCGTCGAGGGAGGGAGTCCGGATCCAATTTCCGGAGGGGGGGAGATCCCAGGCGAAAACGTGGCGGGCCTTCTGGACTTCCCCGCCGATTTGGGCCAGGATGCCCAGGCGGTTCTGGGGCAGATCAAGAAGCTCCTGGCTGAACCGACCCTGGATGCTATTCAGGGGAGTGCGAGTGAGCTTCAGGCACTGTTGGCACAGCTTTCCCGGCTGGCCGAGGATCAGGGAAGGGAGATCGCCCAATTGACCGCATCCCTCAACCGTTCAGCCCTTGGGTTGGAGGACGCCGCCGGGTCCGGGGAGGATCTGGCCAGGGCTGTGGCACGGGCCGACTCGGCGCTCATGACCGTGAACCGCACCAGTGAGGTGTTGCTTCGGGCCTCAGCGTCCCTCCAGTCCATCCTCCAACGCATAGAGGAAGGGGAGGGGACCCTCGGCCAGCTCTCCACAAACCCGGCCCTTTATGAGACCCTCGCCGAGGCCCTCGAGAGCGTACGACTTCTCACCGATGATATTCGGGCGAACCCTGGGCGTTACGTAAGAATCGAGATCTTTTAAGCCCTCTCGACCCCCCGCTTACCAGCCGGGAGCCAGGTTGAACCCCCAGTGCCAGCCCTTATCCGGTCGCTGGAATGGGTAGGCATAATAGGCTTCCAGAATCATGAAGCCCAGGATGTTGAAACGGGCGCCAACCCCGGATGCAACAAGCGGAACCCGGGCCGTGGAGGTCTTGTTGAAGCCCCAGTCGTCCACCGGGTTCTCCTTGTCCCAAGCCACTCCTACGTCGGTGAAGGCGACCAGCTCCATGGGAATGTATGGAAGGTTGATAAGGCCGAACTGGTCGGTTCCGATGAACGGGACCCGGACCTCGAAGTTCGCGAGGGCAAGGCGCTGGCCGAACATTCGGTCGAAGACAGGGCAACTTCCGTCAGGGCTGTTCCCGCACTCATTTGCGGAAAAGCTCTCGTAGGCGTAACCGCGGATAAGGGATTCGTACCCCAGGAAGAAGGGCCTGATGGACTGGTTCTGGACCAGATCCTGTCCATAGTTGTACCTACCGACGTGCATTCCCCTTACAGCCACCGTGAGATTCAGGTTTGGGCTGTAGTAACGCCGGAAATCGGCGCTGATGGTCTGGAAGTTCACCGTACCGAGGGTCGTCTCGACGCCAAACCGGAAGCGCCCACCCCGGACGGGGGAGGTGAAAGCCATGTAGGAGTTGTCTCCCACGTAGGCCAGGGAGGCTTGGAATAGGTTGAGAGGATCCGGCTCCTGATCATCCAACTGTATCCGCTTCTGGCCAATTTGCTGGCCAAAGGCGTCGTAGAAGATCTGGTCTTGCTCTATGTCATAGGAGTATCGGGTAAAGCCGAGGTTGGCATCGAACCTCCGTGTCATGGAGAGGGGATAAGAGAGCAGTCCCATCGCATTATCGGCAAAGATCCGATAGCGGGTGAGATTCAGGACATTCAAGATGGCCCCGCTCTCCGCATCCTGGACCTGACCCCACCCATAGAACTGGTATTGATAGGGGATGCGGGCCACGGCATATCCCCAGTTCAACCGTTTCTCAGAGTTGATGTAGAAAAGCTGAGCTCCGATGTCTTTCACAGTTCCGGATGCCGCCAGGGCAACGCCTAGCTGCCGGTCCCCCAGCATATCCGAGAAGTATGCCGACGCACTGCCGCCGATGTAGGTGCCGAACTGATCGGCGCCCACGCCCAGCGAGGGCTGCCCGATGAAGTCCAGCTCCAGCTGTGAGTCGAAAACCTCCGCGTCCTCCACAGCATAGCTGCCAGGAGCCGCGAGTCCGGTAGCCCCATCCGCCAGGTACTGGGTGACCCGGCTGGGG
>JBDRDQ010000219.1:0-5642 GCA_043820695.1 Gemmatimonadota bacterium
GGAGAGGATCCCGCCAGCCAGAGCTACGTGGGGATGAAGAACAAGACCGCCAAGGAGATAGGGATCTTCTCTCGTCAGATCACCCTCCCGGCGGACACGCCGGAGCCGGAGTTGCTGGGGGTCGTGGAAGGGCTCAACGCCGATCCGGACATTCATGGCATTCTGGTCCAGCTTCCTCTTCCCAAACACATCGACGAATCCAAAATCCTCCTGGCCATCGACCCTGCCAAGGACGTGGATGGGTTTCACCCTGTGAATGTCGGGAAGCTCTCCACCGGGGAGACGGAGGTCCTGGCCCCCTGCACCCCGGCCGGGGTCGTTGAGATGCTCGTCCGTTCCGGGAATGATCCCTCCGGAAAGCACTGCGTGATCGTGGGTAGGTCCAACATCGTTGGGCGGCCCATGGCCTCTCTCCTTCTCCGGAAAGCACCGGGCGGCAACGCCACCGTGACCGTATGCCACAGCCGGACCCCGGACCTGGGAGCCATCACCCGCCTGGCCGACATCCTCATCGTGGCCATCGGTTGGCCGGAGATGGTCAAGGCCGACATGGTGAGGCCCGGCGCCGTGGTCATCGACGTGGGGGTGAACCGGGTGGATGACGAGTCACGGGAGCGGGGTTACCGTCTGGTGGGCGATGTCGCTTTCGATGAGGTCAAGGAGGTCGCCGGCGCCATCACTCCGGTGCCCGGGGGGGTGGGGCCGATGACGATCACCATGCTCATGACCAACACGGTGGACGCCGCGGTCCGGCAGGCAGGAATCCAGGAGTAATCTGTTCGTTCGGAGGCAGGATTCATCAAGGAAGCTCGTGACGCTGGATCTATTCGACTCGGCCCCCTCTGAGCCCACGGTCTGGACCGTCTCTCAGATCAACAAGGCGGTGAGGGCACTTCTGGAAGACACCCTCCCCCCGCTGTGGATCTCGGGGGAGGTGGCCAATTGGAAGCGGCCCGCCTCCGGCCATTGCTACTTCACGCTGAAGGACGAGTCGGCCCAGCTTCGGTGCGTCATGTGGCGTGGCGAGGCCGCCAGACTTCCCATGGATCCGGAGGAGGGGATGCGGGTCCGGGTTTATGGGCAGCTGACTCTGTATGAGGCCCGGGGAGACTACCAGCTGTCCGTTCGGACCCTGGAGGGAGAGGAAGGGGAAGGACTGTGGAAGCTGGCCTTCGAGCGACTGAGGGGTAAGCTGGAACTTGAAGGACTCCTTCTCCCGGAGCGGAAGCGTCCTCTCCCCCGTTTCCCGCAAACCGTCGGGGTGGTCACCTCCCTGACCGGGGCTGCTCTCCACGATATTCTCACGGTCCTTCGTCGCCGGGCCCCCTGGCTCAAGGTGTTGGTGAGAGGAACCAGGGTTCAGGGAGAGGGAGCGGCCCAGGAGATCGCCGATGCCCTTCGGGTCCTGGGCGGAAGCGGCCGGGTTGAGGTCGTCATCGTCGGGAGGGGTGGGGGGAGCCTGGAGGATCTCTGGGCCTTCAACGAAGAGCTTGTCGCTCGGGCCGTGGCGGAATGCCCCGTCCCTGTGGTCTCAGCCGTTGGGCATGAAGTCGACGTGACGATCTCCGATCTGGTGGCGGACTTCAGGGCCCCGACGCCGTCGACCGGGGCGGAAGCGGTGGCTCCGGATATCGAAGAACTCCTCCGGTATGTGAGCGGAGCGGGGACCCGGCTCAGCCGGGGCCTGAGGAGAAGCGTGGAGGGGCCCCGGAGGGTCCTTTCGGACCGATGGGCCCGGCTTAGGCGGTCGGGGCTCACTCTGGTGGAGCCGCGGCGGAGAGGCCTGATCCAATCGCAGGCAGGGATGGCCCGGGCCATCGGGTCCATGCTCCAGAACCGTAGATTCAACTTGGTGAGGCTTGGCGAGAAGATGGACGCCCTCTCCCCCCTCTCTACGCTGAGGAGGGGGTACGCCGTCCCTTTGGACTCCAGGGGAAGGGTCCTGAGGACCCCAGCGGACTTCGCCCCGGGCGAGATGTTTCAACTTCGGGTGTTGAACGGACGGGTGGAGGCCGAAACAAAGAGCGTTCAAATCGAGGAGGTGGCCCGTGACGAATGAGACCGCCGGAGGGGACCGGGGGGGGACCCGGGAGGGGACGTGAGCTTGGAGGCTCGACTCCGTCGCCTGGAGGAGATCGTGGGGCAGTTGGAGACCCAAGATCTGGAGTTGGACCGGGCGTTGGCCATCTTCGAAGAGGGAGTCGTTCATGTGAGGGAGGCCGAACGGGCTCTCGCTGCCGCTGAGCTACGTGTGGAGGAACTCCTCGGGGATGGGGAGGCACTTAGCACCCGCCCCCTCGGAGTGGGGGAAGAGTGACGGACGCCCCGTCCCGGGTTGACCTGAGGCAATTCTTGGCTCGGGAGAGGGTTCGGGTAGAGGCTGCCCTGGAAGAGGCTCTCACTGGCCTTCTACCCCGGGTGCCACCTCGGTTCAGAGGACCTCTCCGGCACGGGGTAACCGGGGGAGGAAAGCGCCTTCGTCCCATTCTCTGCGTAGCGGCCTACCGGGCGTCAGGGGGGAACCACGACGGGATCTACCGGCTGGCGGTGTCCTTGGAGCTCATCCACGCCTATTCCCTCATGCATGATGACCTCCCCTGCATGGATGATGCGGATCTTCGGCGAGGGGAGGCTACCACGCACAAGGTCCATGGCGAGACCCAGACCACAGTGGCCGGGGCTCTCCTGATTCCGGCAGCGGCCCTTCATGCCTTCGAGGGCGCCCAGGCCATGGGGTTGCCTGAAGAGAGCTGCCGACGACTCGTCGAGGAGCTCTCCCAGGCTTCTGGGGGCGGAGGCATGGTAGGGGGACAGCTCCTGGACCTCCTGGGTGAGGGCCAGGTGCTTTCTGCCGAGGAACTGGATGACCTCCATCGCCGAAAAACCGGAGCTCTGCTTCGGGCGTCCCTGAGGATGGGTGGGATCGCTGCGGGGGCGACTCCCGAACAGCTTGCGGGGCTGGACCGCTACGGGGAATCCATCGGGTTGGCCTTCCAGATTGCCGACGATCTACTGGACGCCACCTCCTCCGCCCAGGAGTTGGGGAAAAACCCATCTGACGCCGCGCTGGGAAAATCGACCTACGTATCCCTCTTCGGCGTCGAGGAGGCGGGCCGCAAAGGCCGGGAACTCGTGTCGGCGGCGATAGGTGCCCTGGACTTGGCGGGGCTCATTTCACCTGAGTTGGATGCGCTGGCCCGCTATATCGTAGAGCGGGATCGTTAGCTGAGGGAGATTCACCCAGGGTGCCTATCGCTGGCATTTTCCCTTAGCTTTCATGATTAGGCCCTTCCGCTAAGGAGACAGGTCACGTGGCGGTCCTCGATCGGGTGAAGTCCCCCAAGGACATTCGGAGTCTTTCTCGCCCGGAGCTCCACGATCTGGCCAGGGAAGCCAGGGAACGTCATATCGATGTGGTCTCCAGGGTCGGAGGCCATTTCGGCGCCAGCCTAGGGGTGACGGAGCTCACCGTTGCTCTCCACCACGTGTTCGACACCCCCAAGGACAAGATCGTCTGGGACACGGGCCACCAAGCCTATATCCACAAGATCCTGACAGGGAGGAACGAACAGCTTCCCACCATCCGAAAGAAGGGGGGGCTCGCTCCCTTCTGCAGCCGGGACGAATCCGAGTACGATGCTTTCGGTGCGGGACATGCAGCCACCTCCATCTCATCGGCCTGGGGGATGGCCGTCGCCCGGGACCTGAACAAAGCCGATTTCTCGGTCGTTGCCGTCATCGGGGACGGTGCCATGGGGTGTGGGCTGGCTTACGAGGCGTTGAACAACGCCGGACATACAGGCCGAAACTTCATCGTCATCCTCAATGACAATGAGATGTCCATCGCTCCCAACGTCGGGGCGATGAACAAATACCTCACCAGCATGATCACAAATCCCGTCTATAACCGGGTTCGACGAGAGGTTAAGGATCTGCTGCATCGGGTGCCCACAAGCTTGGGCGAAGTCATGGAGCATTTCGCCTACAAAGTGGATGAGAGCGTGAAGAATATCTTCATGCCTGGCATGCTCTTCCAGGAACTAGGCTTCAGGTATGTCGGTCCCGTCGAGGGCCACGATCTGGATGCCTTGGTGGATACACTCTCCGGCGTGAAGCAGATGCGGGGACCCATTTTGGTCCACGTGCTGACCCAGAAGGGAAAGGGGTTCGAGTTCGCCGAGGAGGACCCCTTCAAGTGGCACGCTGCGAAGCCCTTCGAAAGAGACTCGGGAAATGCCACGGTAAGCGGGAGCGGTGGCCTCCCCCCATACCAGAAAGTATTCGGGAAAGGGCTGGTGGAGCTGGGGGAGATGGACACGAGGGTCGTGGCCATAACCGCGGGCATGCGGGATGGAACCAGCACGGACCTGTTCGAAGCCGCCCACCCCGATCGATTCTTCGATGTGGGAATCGCCGAAGGGCACGCGGTCACCTTCGCCGCCGGATTGGCGACGGAGGGAATCCGGCCGGTGGTGGCCGTCTATTCTACCTTCCTCCAACGGGGATACGACGGTATCGTCCACGACGCGGCCCTGCAGAGACTTCCGGTGGTATTCGCCATGGACCGGGCGGGGGTGGCCGGGGCCGATGGCCCTACCCATCACGGCACATTCGACATCAACTACCTGCTCATGATTCCCGGGATGACCGTTACGGCCCCGAAAGACGGATCGGAACTGTTGGCTCTCCTGAGGTTGGGCGTGAATCACTCGGAGGGCCCCTTTTCCCTGCGGTGGCCCAGGGATTCCGTGCCGGACGCCGTCCCTCACCTTTCGGAGATTCCTGAGATCCCGTACGGCAGCTGGGAGATTCTCCGCAGGGGACGGGATATCGCCATTCTGGCGGTCGGGACCATGGTGTTGCAGGCAATGAAGGCTGCCGAGGCCCTCGCCATGGAGAGGATCGAGGCCACGGTGGTGAACTGCCGCTTCATGAAGCCGTACGACAGGCAGCTATTGAGGGAGGTTGTCGAGACCCATGACCGGATCCTGACCGTGGAGGAAGGGGCCGTCGTGAACGGCTTCGGGGCCTTCATGGCCAGGGAAATGATGGAAATCCCGGAAGCATCCGGGGTCCAGATGCGGGCTTTGGGCATTCCGGATGAGTTCATTGCCCACGGGGGTCGGGCCGAACTGCTTCGGGAGATCGATCTGGACGCGCAGGGCATCGGCGAGTGGGTTCGGGCCCTGATAGGTGCGTCTGGGGCCTCCCACCGGGCCGACTCTGCGGGCGACCACCTTCGGGAGACGGCGTGATGGCAATCGAATCTCAGGCCCCTCTCTCCTTCCGCCGGGTGGGTTTGGTTGGAAAAACCGAACAGGTGGGGCTGCCCGGGGTTCTGGATAGGCTTCTGGCCGTGTTCAGGACCCATGGGGTCGAGGTGGTTTTCCAGGAGATGCTTCAGCCCGGCGACCCCCTGAGGCCGGAGGTGGAGGGTACGCTGGATAACGGGGTGGACCTTCTCATTACTCTGGGAGGAGACGGAACGCTCCTTTGGGGCGCCCGCCTGGTTGCAGAGCGGAATGTGCCCATTCTGGGCATCAACCTGGGGCACATGGGATTTCTCACCTCCATCGCCGAAGACGGTATCGAAACGGCTCTGGAACGCCTCTTCTCCGGGGACTATATCCTGGATCCCCGAT
>JBDRDQ010000220.1:0-3301 GCA_043820695.1 Gemmatimonadota bacterium
GTCTATTCGGTGATGCAATCGACCTCCCTCAGCAAGGAGACCTCCACGGCCACCACCCTGATGCAGGACAAGATGGAGGGACTGAAGCACACCTCCTTGGTCTCCCTGGCTTCGGGAAACGATTCGGTGCGCCTGGGAAACCTCGACTATCTCCGTCAATGGACCGTCGCCACCGCGGCCAATGTGCGCACCATCACGGTGACGGTGAACTGGACCAACCGGGGGACGCGCAACGTCACCATGATCACGCTGCGGGGGGACTGAGCCATGACCGGGCGGAGCCGGATTTTCAGAAAGAACGGTTTCACCATCATCGAGCTGCTGGCCGGGATTCTCATCTCCGGAATCGTGCTGGCCGGGCTTTACGGGGTTTTCTTCTCCCAACAGATGGCCTTCAGCGCCCAGGAGCAAACCGCCGAGATGACCCAGAATATCCGGGCGGCCCTGGACCTGATGACCCGGGAGATCCGGCTGGCCGGGTACAAGACCTCCACCAGCTCCTTCAGCGGAGTCGCCTCGGCCACTTCCACCTCCATCCGCGTGCTGGCCGACCTCAACCAGGACGGCAACACCTCAGGAGAAAACGAGAACATCGAATATACCTACAACGCGGGCACGCTCCAGATCTGCCGCAACGGGGTCAATCTGCCGGTGGCCGACAACATCACCAGCCTTTCCTTCGTCTATACCTTGGCCGATGGGACCGTGACCTCCAGTCCGGCCAACCCGGCGAACATTCGAAAGATCGCTCTTTCGGTCACCGCCCGGACCGCCCACCGGGACCGGGGGACGGGAGCCTACCGCACGATTACCCAGATTTCCGACGTGACCCCGCGGAATCTGGCTTTGTGAATCAAGGAGGAAATTCAATGAAATGCTCTTCATCCGGCCTCAAGATTTGGGGAGCCCCCAACCAGAAGGGCGCGGCCCTCATCACCGGGCTGCTGCTGGTCCTGGTCCTGACCATCCTGAGCATGGCCGCCATGATGAGCACGGCCTCGGAGCTGAAGATGGCCTCCAACGACCGCTCCGCCAAGCGGACCTTCTACTCCGCCGAAGCCGGGCTGGAGGATGCCCGCTCCCGGCTGCAGTCCGGCGCCAGCGCAAGCCCCATCTACGACTCCCAATTGAGCAACCCCAGCTGGACGGCCTTCATCGGGACCGAGGTCAAGAGCGGCGAAAAGGGGTTCCAGAGCACCAATAGCAGCCATATCCGCTATGAACCGCTCAATGCCAACCTGAGCTATGTGGTCACCATCAGCCACAAGCTGAACCCTTCCGGAAGCATTCTCAAGTGGGGGGACGCCAACAACGACGGGCTGCCGGAGGAGAACACCGTGACCGGGAGGAACATCTTGGTCATCACCTCGGAAGGGTATGAGGCCGACGGGGCCTCCAAGCCCCTGCGGATCGAGGCGGTCCAGGTCCCCCCCATCACCTCTCCGGCGGCCCTTTACACCAAGGCCGACACCACCATCCAAGGGACCTCCACCCACGTGCTGGGCATGGACCATTGCGGCACCAGCCACGTGCCGGGGATCATGACCCGGGAGGGTGTGCAGGAGAACGGCAAACCCACCATCACCGGCTGGCCCTCGGCCATCGTCGAGCGGTCCGCCACGAACATCGACGTGCAGGAGCAGGTCAACCAGTACAAACGGCGGCCCAATTACCAGTACAGCGTGAACAGCGCCATCCTGACCGGGATGGACTGGGGGAGTCCGGTTGCCGTGGCGACCCAGCAGAGCCCTTCCAACTGCAATAGCCGCAATATCGTCTATTTCAACACCAACGGCACCTACGTAACGCTCTCCGGGGAATCCCACGGCTGCGGGATCCTGCTGGTGGAGGGAGACCTCCACGTCCACGGCGGCTTCCAGTGGTACGGCGCGATCCTGGTCACCGGCTCGATCGTCTTCACCGGCGGTGGCGGCAAGAATGTCACCGGCACGATCCTGTCCGGCGGGACCGTTTCCGCCGACCTGGTGGGCGGTGACGCGGCCATCGTCTACTGCAGCCGGGCGGTGAGCGAGCAGAGCGATTCTCTGCCCCTGATTACCCTGAGGTGGGTGGAGCTATTCTCCTAGAGCGATGTAAATTCATTCCCCGGGCCGTAAATAAAGCGGGCGGAGATCCGGTGACCCAACCGAAATCGGGAGGGAAATGGGTCCTCCGGCCAGAAGCCGTCAGCTGATTTCGGGGAAACGGAACGAGGTCTTAAAACCTGATTCAGGCCCGGTGCCCGGGCGCCGGCGGAAAAGGAAAGAGATGAAAAAGATATCCCTCGGGCTGGCCGCCCTCCTGTCGCTCTCCTTGGGGTCCCCGGCTGCGGCCGACTACCTGATCAAGCTGAAGAACGGCAGGACCGTGGAGACCGCCAAGTGCTGGGAAGAAAAAGGCGAGGTCAAGTTCCAGTGGCAGGGGGGGGTGGCCTCCTTCCCCAAGGGAAACGTCCTGGACGTCATCCGGGTGGAGGAGAAGTTCTCCGACCGGGCCCCCAGGGAGAGTGGGAATTCTCCGGAAACCCGGGAGGCCCCGGTTGGGACGGCCAAGCCTGAGGCGAAAAAGGTTGAAAAGCCCGCTTTCCCGGGGAAACCTACTCCGTCCCAGGAACCCAAGGAGATCGAGGCAGAGAAATACAAGAAGCAAAAAGCCCAATACACCCAACAGTTCGAAGAGGCCTACCAAAGGTACCTGGAAGCCTCCGCCCGCAAGGACCCAAGAGCCAAGAAAATAGCCTGGGAGGAGTTCAACCGCTACGGGGGGCAGGTGGTCAGCCTGGAGGCGGAATTGATGAAAAAGAACAACGGGACCCTCCCCGGGTGGTGGAAGGAGTAGCCGGGATCATCGGCCTCCCGGATTTGCCCGCCCCACAGGCTCCAGATTCAGCTCTTCGGCCAGCCCGTCCAGCAAATGCAACGTGGAATCCGCAAGGGGAACCCCCTCCCGGAGGCCCTGCTCCTTTTTTGCCGAGCCCCTCTCCCCGGGAAGGAAGATGGGGCCTGCCTCATCGCTCCTCATCTGTGCGCCCTTGGTCTGGGCGATCATCTCTTCCATCCTTTTCCCGAAATCCTGAAGGGGCATGAACCGGCCCGGGTCCAGGGCCAGGAAAAAATGCCCGCATCCCCGGGATCCGGGGCCCGAGGTGATCTGCCGGGCAAAGAGCGATCCGCTGAGCACCCCGGCGAGAATGTCCAGGGCCACGGCCAGGGCGAACCCCTTGGTTCCCCCCTCCCCGAAGGGGGCCAGAAGGGAAAAGGCCTCAGCGTCCCGGGCGGGGCGGCCCTGGAGGTCGTAAGCC
>JBDRDQ010000221.1:0-4269 GCA_043820695.1 Gemmatimonadota bacterium
CAGGGCCATCCAGAACAGGGGCCTACGGACATTGAACCGGAACTCCAGAGCCAGAACCCGAAGGAGACGGTGCACGCTCATGATCCGCTTCCCCCGACCTGCGCAGGAACGACGGCTCCCGGCACCCCTCCCGTCCGCATCATGACCAGGTAGGCGTCCTCCAGGGAGGGGGGCACCTCTCGGAACCCCGGAGGTGGATCAACATGCGGCTCATAGATCCTCAGGCGGTGCCTTCCCTCCGAGAGGAGGCTCTGCGTAACGGTTCTGGTGAGGTGAAGGTCCTGGAGCTCCTCGGCCGTGACCTCACCCTCAAAGACCGCCCCATCGATGGCGGCCCGGGCTTCAGCCGGTGTGGTCCGGGCAATGATCACACCATTTCGGATCACCGCGAACCTGCGGCAGAGAACCGCGACATCCTCCACGATGTGCGTGGAGAGGAGGACGATCCGGTCCTGGGCCAGCTCGGCCAGGACCCGGTAGAAGCGCAGGCGCTCCTCCGGATCCAGGCCGGCAGTGGGCTCATCCACGATCATGAGCCTCGGGTCTCCCGCGATAGCCTGTGCGATGCCCAGGCGTTGGAGCATCCCTCCTGAATAGGCCTTAATCTTTTGGCGCGCAGCCGGAGCCAGGTTCACTGCCTCCAGAAGGTCAGCCACGGCCGCCTTTACTCCGTTGGGCCCTGTCACGCCCTTCAACTCGAGGATATGCCTGAGCATGGCCTCGCCCGTGAGGTGAGGGTAGAAGCCGAAGTCCTGGGGGAGGTAACCCAGCTTGGACCAGACCCGGGCTGGATCAGCGAGGATGTCCTCTCCGTCGAGATGGACTTCCCCGGATGTGGCTTCCAGGAGACCCGCTACGATTCGCATGAGCGTAGTCTTCCCTGAGCCGTTGGGGCCGACGAGGCCGAACATGCCCTCGGGGATCTCCAGATCCACTCCCTGGAGAGCGGCTACCTGGCCCGGATAGACTTTTATGAGAGAGCGGATTTCTAACATTGGATTGCCTCGATTGAGGTTGACATTTCTTGGGAAAATCCGGCCGATCCCATGGCCTCATGAAATCCCCGAAGGGGGGTAACCCCGAGTTGGATGCCAGGTCGATGGCTCCGGTGAGAGGAGACTGCCCGGTCCAGCCCAGTCAGCCACCAAGAGGCATAATGATGTTGCGATTGACGTGTGGGCAAGGAGTCAACTGTGGCGGTAACGATCCACTTTCCCGCCGTAACGTTCCGTAACGGTGCTGATCTGGCAACCTTGACTCCGGCGGCGCTATCTTTAACACTTTCAAACCAGACACTTGGTGAGGCGGCGCCTCCTTCCCTCCCATCTGGTATGGATCCCGCTGACCTGGGGCGATGCCATGCGTCCACGCCTTCTTCTGGTCGAAGACGATCCGACCGTTCGCCGTTCCATCGCAGAAACCCTCTCTGAGGAGGGTTTCGAGGTGTCAGAGGCGGACGGGGCTTCGGCAGCCCTGGGGCTTTTGGGGGAATTCGATCCCGAGGTCGTTCTCTCCGACGTTCGTATGCCCGGGATGGACGGGATCGAGCTCCTCCGACTCCTTCAGGAACGGGCCCCGGAAGTGGACGTTGTCCTCATGACGGCCTACGACGACATGGCCACGGTGGCCCGGGCCATGCGGGAAGGAGCCTTCGACTTCTTGGTGAAACCCCTCAAACTGGGGGAACTTCGAACCGTCCTCACCCGACTATTGGACGACCGGCGCTCCCGGGAGCAGGCACGGAGGGTTGTGGAGACGGAGGCTCAGGCCTACCGCCTGGACAGCCTGGTGGGCCGGGACTCCCGGATGATCGAGGTCTACAAGAAGGTAGGGCAGTTGGCGGCGTCCACCGTGACCGTCCTCATTCGTGGGGAGACGGGAACCGGAAAGGGTATGGCGGCCCGAGCGATCCACTACAACTCAGAGTCCGCCGGGGAGCCCTTCATCTCCGTCAACTGCACCGCCCTGCCCGAATCTCTCCTGGAGTCGGAGCTGTTCGGCCACGTTCGGGGCTCCTTTACCGGGGCTATTTCGGACCGACGCGGACGGTTCGCCCTGGCGGGCCGGGGAACCATCTTCTTGGACGAAGTGGGGGACACCAGCACCGAATTCCAGGCCAAGCTTCTCAGAGTGCTGGAGGACCACGAGTTTTATCCGGTGGGGGCGGAGCAGGTCCAACGAACCGAAGCCAGGGTCATTGCCGCTACCCACCGAAACCTGGAAGGGTTCTTGGAGCAGGGCCGCTTCAGGGAAGACCTCTACTACCGGCTCCGCGTGGTTGAGATGCTCCTCCCACCTTTGAGGGAACGGATCGAGGATATTCCCCTTCTGGCGCGCCACTTCGTGAAAAAGGCGGCGGCAGAGTTCCATCGTTCCGAGGCTGCCCTCTCAGACCAAGCCATCACCGCCCTCCTCCGTCATGATTGGCCCGGGAATGTCCGGGAATTGGAGAACTGCATCACAAGGGCCGTCGTTCTGGCCACCGGGGACGTGATCCGAGAAGAGCACCTGGCCCTCGGTGAAAGAACAACCGAGACTGCGAGACCCTTCCCGAGCCTGGACGAGATAGAGGCGGAGCACCTGGCTCGAGCCCTCGCCTTCGCCGACGGAAACAAAACCAAGGCCGCTGACCTCATGAGAGTCTCGAAGCCCCGTCTTTACCGCATGATCGAGAAATACGGGATCGGGTAACGGAGGACCCGTGTTCGGACGTCCCCTTTCCCTGCAGAGCCGCTTCCTCCTGGTGATCCTCCTCGGAGTCATCGCACCGTTGGCCGCTGCGGGGTTCTGGCTCACTCGAACCACCCGGAGCTCGGGGGAGGCTCTCCTCCGGGCCCGAATGGAAGAGTCCCTGGGGGATGCGGTGCGTACCGTCGCCAACAACTGGCTCCCGCATCGGACCCAGCTCCTGGACCTGGCACAGGACCCGGGAACCCTGGCTGCGGTCAGGGATGGACGAATCACTCTTACAGAGGACGATCCCCGGCTGAACACGCTCCGGGTGGGATGGGCTTCGTTGGACGGCGTGGTGGACCGCCTGGTCTTCCACGACCCGGAGGGCGCCCCCATCGGAACGCTGAGCCGGGAACCCGAGGCCGGCGGGGCCAGGGAACCCTTCAGGGGAGCAGCCCTTCCACTGGAACTCACCATTCACGAGCCCGGGTTCGGTGAGGCTTTGTACGTCTTGCAGGTGGAGCTTCGCATCAGCGCCCTGTTGCCGGGAGGACTCTGGTGGCCCGGCGTCGGCGGGTCCGTCCTCTCGGTGTTCGGAGGAGAGGACCAGAGGCCTCTTCTTGTCCCTCCCATGGAACCTGGCCTCGTCCTGTCAGGAGACCGGTTCAGCTGGAACGGGGAAGAGTGGTTGGTGGTCCGACATGGTCTCCAAGAGCCCCCATTGACCCTGGCTCTGGCCGCTCCCCTGGGCCCCTTCACGGAACCCTTCTCCAGGGCTGCACGACAGGGAGTCCTGATCTTCGTGGTTGTGATCGCTCTGGGCATCGCTCTGGCCACCCTGCTGACCCGGCGGATGACGGGTCCTCTGGAGAAGCTGGCCGTTACCGCCGAATCAGTGGCCCGAGGGGATCTGGAGCAGAGAGTGGGGCAGGAAGGTCCGGACGAGATCCGCCGGGTGGGTCGTGCCTTCAACGCCATGACGGAAAGCCTCCGGGACACTCTCCGGAAGCTCTCCCGGCAGGAAGCGGCTGCGGCCGTAGGGGAGTTCGCCGCGACCCTGGCCCACGAAGTGCGGAACCCCCTCACCTCCATCCGTCTGGATCTGGAGCGGGCCCGAGAGAGATCGGACGACCCCCGGACCCTGGAACTCGTGGGGAGGGCCCTAGCAGAGATCGAGCGGCTGGATTCTACCGTCTCGGGCTCCCTTCGGATCGCCCGAAGTGGGAACCTCTCTTTCCAGGCCGTGAACCTGAAAGGCCCCCTGGAGGCGGCCATCCATGCGGGCATGCCGGATTTCCGGGCCCGTGGCGTCACCCTGGATCCTTTGCCAGTTCTCCCTGAGGTCGAGGTTCGGGGGGATCCAGGGGCCCTGGAACAGCTCTTCCTGAATCTCCTCAGGAACGCGGCGGAAGCCTTGGGGGAGGGGGGGCGATCCTGGGTTGAGGTGGACGTGACCGAGGATCACGTTCGCGTCTCCGTCCTGGACGACGGCCCTGGGATCCCTCCCGAGATCCTCGGATCGATTCTGGAACCCTTCTACTCGACGAAGGAGGAGGGAACGGGTCTCGGTCTACCCATCTCCCAACGGATCGCCCG
>JBDRDQ010000222.1:0-3923 GCA_043820695.1 Gemmatimonadota bacterium
GCCGCCAGGGACGAGGACGAGCGAAGCCGCATCGCGAAGGTGATCTCCCGAACCGGCCGGGAAGGGGCCCTGGCCTTGGCCGATGCGCTCGGAGAATCCAGGGACCGTTCCGAGCGACGCGCCTTTTCCGACGCCATGGTGACGTTGGGACCCCTGGCTTTGGAGATGGCCCAGCGGATGATGACGGATCCACGGTGGTTTGTTGTCCGGAATGGGGTGGCCGTTCTCGGAGAATTGGGCGGGGAGGATGCCGTGTCCCACCTCACGGCTACCCTGGCCAACGGAGACAGCCGCGTCCGGAAGGAAACGATCCTGAGCCTTGCCAAGGTGGGAGGGGGCGATGCGGAGATGCTCCTCCTGGGGATGTTGGACGACGGAGAGGGGGAGGTTCGGGCAGCGGCCTGCAGGGCATTGGGTGTGATGAGGTGTCACCGGGCGTACCGCCCCCTGCTTCAGCTTCTCAAGGACCGTGACCCGGAAGTCCAGGTGGAATGCCTTCAGGCATTGGGCCAGATCGGGGACCCCGGAGCCGTTCGATTCATCGAGAAAAAGGCGACGGGCGGTCTCCTCTCCCGTTCGCCCCGGGAGGTCCGGATCGCCGCGTTCCGGGCCCTGGCGAGCATTGGGACGGCTCGGGCGCTGAAAACTCTGGAAAAGGGAATTAAGGATCGGGATTCCGACGTGCAGACCGTGGCCAAAGCCCTGGCCAGGGAGAGCTGATATAGGGTCCTTGGGAGGCGCCTAGACCAACGTCAGAAGGTCCGAAAGCAACCTCAGAAAGTGAAGTTGCTCCTCCACCCCCACTTCTGCACGAGCCGCCGTATCCATCTGGGAATGTGAGAAGAGTCCCGTCAGGTACACCCGGATGTCAGCCGCCGGGGGAAAAGCCTCCGCCAAGCGAAAGCTCTCTGAATACGGGATCAGCCGATCTCCCCGTCCGTGGACGAGGCGAACAGGCACGGAAACCCGATCCAGGAAAGAGGTGGGTTCCGCGTGGGGTGTGGCTGCCCGAGCGGCCCCAGCCAGAGCTGGGGCGAGCTGACCGGAAAGCCCCTTCGGAGGAGCATGTCCGGTGGAAGGGGCAAAGGTCCGGAAGAGTTCGTGGCGCGAGGGATGGATCCCCCTAATGAGATCGTCCTTCACCGAATCGTAGCAGGCCTCCCATGCCCCGACGCGAAGGTCCCCGGCTTTTCTGGCGAGGCTCAGGAGGGCCTGGGCCACGTCTCCCGCATCCTCGAAGCCCGGCACCTGGGTGAGGTAGTTCCCCCCTACGACCCAGCGTCCGTAAGGATCCGGCTCCACCACGTGGATCTTTCCCTCCCACTCATGCTCTCCCTGGAAGAGGAAGTGGAGGGTCCGGTCCAGATTCCCATACCCTCCGAACCCTGCTACCCCACGGAGGTGTCCCTTCAAGGACGGGTCGGTGGCGGCCAGGAGGACCTGTGGTACCCCCAACGAAAACCCCATGACCCCGATGCGGTCATGGAGGGTTTCCTCCCTTTCCGCAAGGTAGAGGACGGAGCTCCGGATCGTTGCCGCAGCCTCATCCGGGGCCAGCTTCAACTCCCTCCACTCGGGGATCTCGGGGACCAGGACCGTGGCCCCGGTCCCGGCCAGGGCTCGGACGAAACGGTGCAGGCTGGGGTGGTTGCGCCCGGGTCGGGTGACTCCATGAAGTACCACCCAGCCCGGAAGGGGAGAGCGTGCGTACTCGGGGAGAAACAGCGTGGCGGGAACGGACCGGTCCCCTCGGTGGACCTCCACCTCGTCTTCCCGGATTCCGGTGGCCCCACCTCTCCATTTCCAAGCGAAGCCAATGGCACGTTTGAGTCCGACGATCATGAGTGAAACCTATCTGTTTTCCAATTCCCTTCGCCACCCACTATTTTGCTCTTGGCCAGAATTCTGTGGTTTTCCGGCCCAGGATTCCCGTGCACTGTGTCCTCTACGAACACGACGCCCTCTAAAGAGAGGATCCCATGATGAACCGAACCCTGATCCTGCTTCCCCTTCTCATCGCCGGCTGCAAGGCCCCGCCCCCCCAGGAACAAGCGCCCGTGACGAGGGAGGCCATCAACTCCCAGCTCCCGACCCGACCCTACTCCCAGGCCATGAGAGTGGGTAACACCTACTACTTCTCGGGTAAACTCGGTGTGACCGAAGAGACCCTGGCCATGGAAACCGGACGCATCGAAGCGGAGACCCGAAACATCATGGAGAGCTTCCATATGCTCTTCCAGGAAGTGGGGGTGGAGTTCGGTGACGTGGTCCAAGGCACCGTCTACCTGTCTGACGTAGGGTACTACGCCGGGATGAACCAGGTCTACGGCGAGTACTTCCCGACCGACCCGCCGGCTCGGGAGTGCATCGCCGCCGGCCAGATCCTCAGCGACGGGCTGGTGGAGATCAGCTTCGTTGCGGTGGTCCAGGAGTGAGAACCCCGGGACGCCAACCCCGGGGGGAGCCTCCGGCCATCGAACGAAGGGCGTTTTTGTCCCTCCTCGGGGGCACTGCCCTCGTGTGGCCAAGGACGCTGGAGGCTCTCTCCCGGGAGCTCCAGGCAGGGGGGGGACCCGACGACGAGAGCTACTGGGCCTTCGTGAAGGACCAGTTCCTGATTCCCCCTGATCGGATCTACCTGAACAATGGGACGCTCGGACCCTCCCCGGCTGTGGTGGTGGATGCGGTGGCCGAGCATGCTCGCCGGGTCGCCTCCACCTTTCCCCCCGGGGTGGATTGGGATGCCCTCAAGAGCTCCGTCGGGTCCTTCCTGGGGGCGGAACCGGAGGGGCTGGTGTTTCCCAGAAACACCACCGAGGCGATGTCGTTCGTGGCCCAGGGGCTGGAGTTGGAAGCTGGGGACGAGATCCTCACCTCAGACCACGAGCACATCGGGGGCCTCTGTCCATGGCAGCTTGTGAGCCGGAGAAGAGGCGTGAAGCTTCGGACCTTCTCCCTTCCGGTTCCCCCGCGGTCATCGGAGGAGTTCCTGGAGGTGATCCAGGGAGCGATCTCCCGGGATACCAAGGTTTTGAGTTTGTCCCATGTCACCTTCACCACCGGGGCCCGCCTTCCCGTCGAAGAGGTGGCCGGGAGTTGTCGAGAACGAGGGATCATTTTTGTCGTGGACGGAGCCCATCCACCTGGCATGCTGGCCCTGGATCTCTCCTCCTGGCGGCCTGACTTTTATGCCTCCTCTCCCCACAAGTGGCTCCTGGCCCCTCAGGGATCGGGGCTCCTGTATCTGGGTGCGGAGTGGAGGACCCGCCTCTGGCCCAGTCTGGCTTCGGGAGGGTGGGACGACCTGGAGCTTGGCGCCCAGCGCCTCAACCATCTGGGGACCTTCGATGAGTCCCGAATGGCAGGACTGTTGGCGGCGGTTGAGTTCATGAACACCTTGGGAATGGACAGGGTGGAGGCGAGAATCCGGTATCTCAGGAAGCGCCTGGAGGAGGCACTTCGAGCCATGCCCGGCGTAGAAGTGAAATCACCGGCGCAGGAAGATCTCTCCACGGGGATGGTCTCTTTTGCCCTGGAGGGGGTGGATTCCTTGGCCCTCCAGCGGCACCTTGCCCGGGTGGCGGCGGTCCGGACCCGGGTCATTTCCGAGTACGACTACGGTTGGATGCGCCTCTCCACTCATGTTTACAACCTTCCGGGAGAACTGGACCGTGTGGTAGAGCTCCTGGAAGAGGTGCGGCGAAATGGGCTTTCTTAGGGGCCTGTCCGAAAGGTGGTGCGCTTCGCCCCGTTACGCGGACAGGCTCTCAGCCGGTACCCCAAAGGAATCTGATCTGGATGACCGATTACATACCTCCTTTTCGAGCTGCTCTTGTAGCGGGCCTGGGCGTGCTTATCCTCTATGTTCTGACGCTCTCCCCTTCCACCGCCATGTGGGACACGAGCGAGTACATCGCCACCGC
>JBDRDQ010000223.1:0-2653 GCA_043820695.1 Gemmatimonadota bacterium
GACTTCGATGCAGGGGAGATCCGGTTGAAGGCAAGTGATTCCAAGAACAAGACCGGACGCACGTTCCCCTTCAGCGTTTTGCCGGAACTGGACCAACTCCTCACCCGACAGCTCGAATACACGCGCACTATGGAGAAGGAACTGGGTGAGATCATCCCGTGGGTGTTCCATCGGAACGGGAACCAGATCAAAAGCATGAAGACGGCATGGAACGCCGCGTGTCGGAGAGCTGGACTCGAAGGCACGATCTTCCACGATCTGAGACGTTGCGCGGTGATGAATCTGGAGCGTGCCGGTGTCTCCCGCTCGGTGGCTATGAAGCTGACCGGACACCTGACCGAGAGCATTTTCAAGAGGTACGCAATCGCTGATAAGGCCGCTCAGGAAGAGGGAGTGGGGAAACTAGCCAAGCTCTTCCAGATCAAAGAAGAGCGCAAAGTGATACCACTCAGGAAGACGGTAGCAGGATGATGACCCGCTCTTTTTGTGCCACCAACTGGCACACTACTGGCACAATCGAGGCACAAGCCGCCTCACCAGCCTTCGGCATCCTTCCCGCCGAAACGCCAGAAAGCGCTATCTCCGTTGATGTTATGAAAACGGAGGGGGTGGGACTCGAACCCACATACGCTTGCGCGCGCCGGTTTTCAAGACCGGTTCCTTAGCCATTCGGACACCCCTCCCGACTCCTGGGAAAGATGGTGAAAGCTCCCCGTGGGATCAACGCGGGGTCAATGTGGGATTTGCGCTGGCTCGGGAAGGCCCCGTCCAGGCCGGCGGACAACCCTTGTTCCCCGTCCCCGTCCTCCCTCTCATCTCGTGATTCTTCTCGATGCCCGAGGGTCCCTTCCCTTCAGCGGCACTGCCCATGCGGTCCGGGAGAGTCTTAGCGAACGTTGACCCCAATCGATCTTGCCATCGCCGGCTCCTACGTAGTTGGAATCCTTGTCCTGGGATACGTGGTGTCTCGCTCCATCCACGGCTTCCGGGACTATTTTGTGGCCGGGAGCCGCATGACGGCGCCCCTACTGGTCTGCACGATCGTCTCCACATACTACGGCCTGGATGTCCTCCTGGGTGGCTCTGAGGTCGGATATGTGGACGGGATCGTAGGGTGGTTCTGGTACGCCCGCCCCTACTATCTGGCTATTCTGCTTACCGCCTTCCTCCTTGCCCGGCGGCTGAGGCAACGGGATTTCTTGAGTCTGCCGGACGTGGCGGCTGCCAGCTACGGTGAGGGGACCCGGACCGTGGTGGCGGTGGCCTCCTTCTTCTACTCCCTCCCTCTCATCGCCCTCATGGGGATCGGGGTTCTTCTGGATATCGTCCTCGGAATCCCATTCGTTTGGGGGGTGATCCTGGGTGCCCTGGTTTCGGTGGCATACACCCTCATGGGTGGGCTGATGGCAGACGCCTTCACGGACACCATCCAGTTCACCCTCATGTGCGTGACGCTGGGGCTGGCTGCGGCCTTTTCCATGCAGACCCTGGGAGGGGTGGAAGCACTGCAGGAGGTCCTTCCGGCCACACACTTCGACCCCAGGGGAACCTACCCCCTGCCGGTCCTGGTGGTGTTTTCGACCGCCGCCCTGAGTGTGTTTGTGGAGCCGGCCATCTACCAGCGGATCTTTGCGGCGAAAAGCAGGAATGACATCCTGGTGGCCTTGGGAATCGGCATCGTGCTTTGGGCCGCATACGACTGGATCACCACTCTACTTGGAATGGCAGCGCGGGCCGCAGGGGTGGACGCCGAGCCCTCCTACGCCCTCCTGACCCTGGTGGTGGACCAACTCCCCGTGGGGCTCACTGGGTTATTCGTGGCCGGGGTCATCGCCACAGGGATGTCCACGGTGGATTCCTACCTCCTGATCGCCGGCGGGAACCTCTCCTACGACCTCTATAGGCCCCTTGTGCACCCCTCCATCCCGGACGCGGCCCTCCTGCGCCTGACACGGTGGGGCATCGTCGTGGCCTGCGTGGCGTCGGTGGCGTTCGCCCTCTTTTTCACCTCGATCGTATCGGCCTGGGTCTTCATGGCCGCAATGCTGGTGGGGGCGGCCTTTGTTCCGGTGGTGGTTGCGCTTTTCTTTAAAAGAACCTTCAAGCCCGCAGCCGGTTTGGCGTCCAGCCTCACCGGGCTGGTGACCGTGACCGGGACCTACCTTCTCGTGAATGGACTCGGCGCCGAGGACGGGACGTGGGGCACCATGATCTGGACCGTACAAATGGGCGGTTGGGCTTTCGGGGTGTGGCCGGAGTACGCCGTCCTCTTAGCCCTTCCCGCCTCCGCCCTGGCCTTCATTCTGGGAGAATGGCTGGGGCGAAAGCCTCCTGTGGTGAGTCTGGTGCGGCCTCCGGCGGGGAGTCCGGTGGGGCCTCCGACGGGGAGTCCGGTGCGGCCTCCGACGGAGCTGAGCGGGGGGAGGACTCAATGAGGCTTTTCGATCTTGCCACTTGGACCGCCATCGTGATCCTCGTCCTGGGATCCTCCGCCGTCTTCATCTGGTTTCTGAAGGACGCAGGGCAGGTCCTCACAGGTGAGAAAGGGACCTCCGGGCCGCAGCCCGGCGGAGACGAGGGCCCGGAAAAAGAGGAGTGAAGGCGAAGACGAGGGTCCGGAATCAGAGCAGTGCCCGGCTCGAGAGGAGGGCCC
>JBDRDQ010000224.1:0-6512 GCA_043820695.1 Gemmatimonadota bacterium
TCGACATGCAGAAGGTGGCGACCTTCGCGCCGCTGGAGATCGCGGCCAAAAACCGGAAGACCGTTCTCCGAAACGCCTACAACAAGGCCAGCCGACAGACCCAGCGGGGGCTTGAGGGCGAGGTCAAGGCGTACGTGATCCCCGCCGAGCAGCACGATCCCCTCACCATGCGGAAGCTGGTGAACCTGCTTTTGGGGCAGGGAGTCACCGTAGAGCGGGCTTCTGAGGGGTTCGTCCACGAGGGCCGGGTTTATGGGCCCGGCAGTTTCGTAGTGTCCATGGCACAGCCCAAGCGGGGCCTGATCCGTTGGGTCCTGGGCCAGACCTACTATCCGGACAACAGCTTCACCCGGGACACGGATGGGAATCCCATTCGTCCCTATGACCTGTCCACGGACAACTTCGCCGAATTCATGGGGGTTCGTGCGGACCCGGTTGGAACCGCCGTGGAAGCCCCTGTTACCAGGGTGATGGATATGCTGGACCCGGATGGCGCCGTGGCTGCGGGCGCCAACGGTTACGTGCTGGATGGGAATCTCAACGAAGCTTTCCACGCCGTGAACCTCCTCTTCCAGGCAGGGGCCTCGGTCCGGCGAGTGGCTCATGGTGGAAACGGCCTGAAGGCTGGGGACTTCATCGTGGAGCCCGGCGCCTCGGCGGCAGCGGTGGCGGAAATCGCCGCCAGGACCGGTGTGGATTTCATGCCGCTGAACGGGGACGTCACGGCTGCAAGTTATCCCATCGGCAAGCAGCGCATCGGCATGTACCAGCGCTACTACGGTGGGAATATGGACGAGGGCTGGACCCGCCTTCTCCTGGAGAACTTCGGGTTCGAGTACAAGACCATGTTTGACAAGGAGATCCTGGCCGGCGACCTGCACGAGAGCTACGATGTCATCATTCTGCCGGCAGACTCCAAGGCCATGATGACGGGGATCCGGGGGGGCGGGGAGGGCGGTTACGGCCGGGGTGGTGATCCCAGCACGATCCCGCCCGACTACCGGTCCGGGTTTGGCCAGGCTGGGGTTGAGGGCCTCGAGGCGTTCGTGAAGAGCGGCGGAACGTTGGTGACCTTCGCCGAGGCCGGAGACCTGCCCATCGACGAGTTTGGCCTGCCGGTCCGGAATGCCGTGGCCGGCATGTGGGGCAACGAGTTCTGGTCGCCCGGCTCAACCTTGAAGGTGGATGTGGATACCTCCAACCCCTACGCGCTTGGGATGCCCCAGGACGCGCTGGCGCTCTTCTTGGCTTCGGGTCAGGTCTACGAGACGGTTTCCGGCCCGGCCAGCGCCGGTGTGACCCGGATCGTGACCTACAACGACCGGGATATCCTTCAAAGTGGGTGGCTCCTGGGGGAGGACGCCATCGCCAACAAGGCCGCCGTGGTGTCGGTGAAGCACGGGGAGGGTACGGTGCTGCTCATCGGGTTCCGGGCTCAACATAGGGTCCAGACGCACGGCACTTTTAAGCTGGTTTTCAACGCTTTGGTGACGGTGCCTGAGGGGCACTGAGGGGAGAAAGGCGCTGAACCGGGCGCCCTTGTCGCAGCCCGGGAGAAGGGTCCGCCCAACACAATTCGGAGGCTCGATGTTTGGTTTGCCTAGCTCCTTCCCCCTGTTGGGATTCTTCGCGGTTTATTTTTTTGCCGCTGGGTGCACCCAAGTGCCGCCAGTGGAAATATCGAATTCGGAGGAGGCAGATATGGTGACGCCTTCGCAGAGCCGCCCGGACATCCGCGGTACTCATGGTGCTGTCTCGGCCGACCATCCATTGGCTGCCGCGGCAGGGTACGATGTCCTAATGAAGGGTGGGAACGCGGTAGACGCTGCGGTAACCATGGCGGGGGTCCTGGCGGTGGTCCGGCCCCACATGAATGGCGTCGGAGGCGATGCGTTTGCCCTCTTCTACGATGGTTCGACTCGGACGGTCGTGGCTCTGAACGGGAGCGGGCGGGCAGGGGCTCTGGCTGAACCGTCCTTCTTCCGTGAGAGGGGCTCCGGGGATCAGATCCCCGAAAATGGGCCCCTCAGTGTTTCGGTTCCTGGAGCTGTTGCAGCTTGGGCGGATGCTCTGGATCGGTTCGGTACCCTTATTCTGGCCGAGGCCCTTGGGCCAGCGATCCGATACGCCGCAAAGGGATTTCCGGTCTCGAAGCGGCTGGGGACGGACATCGACGCCGGCGCCTCCGTTCTCAATGGTGCCGGCCGGGAACTCTATCTTCCCGGGGGGGAGCCGCCGAAGTCGGGAACCCTGCTTCGAAACCCAGCCCTGGCCCGGACCCTCCAGGCCATCGCCTCGGAGGGTGCGGACGGCTTCTACCGTGGGGGCCCGGCCCGGACGATTTCGACCTACATGGAGAGGGAGGGCGGTTACCTGAGGGAGGCCGACTTCGCGGCCCACACTTCAACATGGGTGGAACCGCTCTCCGCGGACTATGAAGGACACCGGTTCTTGGTACTTCCTCCCAACACCCAGGGGATCACTCAGCTCCAGTACCTGAAAATGGTAAGCCACCGCGGTTTGGCCGGAATGAACCCCACCGGCCCGGAGTACCTCCACACACTCATCGAGCTGAAGAAGCTGGCGTTCGCAGATCGGAATCAGTGGGCATCGGATCCGGAATTCACGGATATTCCCGTGGACCGGCTTCTGGATGACGAGTACTTGGTGGATCGGGCCGCCATGGTCGACATGGGGTGGGCAGCTTCGGATGTAACCCCCGGGATTCCGGCGATCCAGGAGAACGCGGCAGACGGGTCTTCCGGGAGTGGGCCCTCCCCCGACCAGTTGAACGACTCGGGGGATACGGTTTACCTGACTGCAGTCGATCAGTGGGGTAACGCGGTGAGCTGGATCCAGAGCCTCTTCAACACCTTCGGATCCGGGATACTGGAGCCTGAGAGCGGAGTGGTGCTGCAAAACCGGGGCGCCCTCTTTTCCCTCGATGAATCCCATCCCAACGTCGTGGCCCCCGGGAAGCGACCGTACCATACGCTCACGCCTCTCATGGCCCTGAGAGGGGACGCGTTGGCGTTCACACTCGGAACACCCGGGGGAGACAGCCAGACCCAGTCCCTCATTCAGATCATCAACAACCTCCTGCTTTTTGGGATGACTCCCCAGGAGGCTATCGAGGCTCCGCGGTTCAGGAGCAACCCGGGGTTGGATGTGGCCATCGAGGACCGGATTCCATCAGAAGTCCGTGGAGAGCTCGAGCGGCGCGGCCATGTCCTGAGTGTGATCTCGGGATGGACCGCCACTTTCGGGGGCGCCCAGATGATCCTCGTGGAACCGGGGACGGGAACCCTCACGGTGGGTAGTGATCCAAGGCGGGAGGCGTACGGGATCGCGTATTGAGGTTGGCAAAAGTCCGCAATCCGTTACCTCCTGTAAACCACCTTCCCCCCCACGATGGTGTGGTCCACCAGAGCCTGCATGATCTCCTCCTCCGGGAGGGTCATGAAATCCCGGTCGTAGATGACCATGTCGGCCAGGTAGCCTTCCTTGATCATGCCTTTCCGGTCTTCCATGAACTGGGCATAAGCGGCGCCCAGAGTGTAGAGTTCAATGGCCTCCTCAGCCGTGAGTTTCTGGTCTGGGAACCAGCCGTCTCCCGGCTCGCCCAGGCGGTCCTTGCGGGTCACTGCGGCGTAGATGCCCTCCAGGGGCGGGAGCGGCTCCACTGAGTAGTCCGTTCCAAAGGCGATCTTCGCTCCGGCGTCCAGGAGGCGTCTCCAAGCGTAGGCTCCCTTGCTCCGTTCCAGGCCGATGCGCTTTTCGGCGAAGCGCTTGTCGGTGATGCAGTGGGTGGGTTGCATGGAGGCGATCACACCCAATCCTGCAAACCGCGGGATGTCCGCATCGATGAGGATCTGAGCGTGCTCGCTCCGGTGTCGGCTGTCCCGGACGCCGTTCACTTCCTGTGCCTTCTCGTACGCGTTCAGGATCCAGTTGTTGGCTTCCGTGCCGATGGCATGGATTCCGATCTGGAAGCCCATGGCGTCGGAGGCGACGATCCTCTCCTCCAACTCCTCATAGGACATCTGGGGCAGTCCCCTTTTGTCCGGATCGTCTTCAAAGGGCTCGAAGAACATTGCGGTACCGGAGCCCAAGGTGCCGTCAATGAACCCCTTCAGGTAGCCGAAGCGAATCCAGTTGCCGTTGGCGGGATACTGTTGCATGAGTTCATCCCACCGAGCCAGCTCCTCCTCGTCGGCGGTGAGTCTGCCGGCCACGTCCACTCGGACCGTGAGCTTCCCTTCGTCCATCATCCTCTGGTAGACCTCCGCATTCCCTCCCCCGGGATGCTGGATGCTGGTGACTCCGAGGCTACGGGTGTATTCCAGCATGTCCTCCCACCCTTTCGCCCTCAGAGCTGCCTGCTCTTCCGGCGTCCTCTCTACCGGAACGGCATCGTACCTGAGGAGTCCGGTGGCCGATTCCTTGAAGATTCCCGTGGCCTCACCCGTCACCGGATCCCGCTGGATCTCACCGCCCGGGGGGTCAGGGGTGTCGTCGGTGATGCCAGAGGCACGGAGGACGTAGCTGTTCACCAGCGTGGAGTGGCCGTCGGCCCGGCTCAGAGCCACGGGGTTGTTCGGGGCCACCTCGTCCAGGAGCTCTTTGGTGGGCCACTCCTTGTCGGTGAACATCTCATGCTCCCAGTGGCCTCCCCGGATCATCATTCCCGGTTCGACCTGGGCGACCCTTTCACGAACCCGTTCGGTAATGACGTTCTTGTCCGTGATGTACCGAAGCTCGATGTACTCGGGATCCAGCCCGCCATAGTGGGCGTGGGCATCGTTGAAGCCTGGGATCATGAGTTTCCCAGCGGCGTCGATGACCTCCGTTGCCTCTCCGATATAGGCTTGGATGGCGCCGTTGGTCGTGACGGCGATGATCTCTTCGCCGATGACCGCCACCGCTTCGGCCCTGGGGTTGGCTTCATCGATGGTGACGATGTTGGCGTTAATCACCACGAGGTCTGCCGGCGGTCCCGAGTATTGGGCGCCACAGGCCGTCAGGGTGATGAAAAGAGCGAGAAATCCGAATCCGGAGATCCTCTTGAGCATCCCTTGTCTCCTTTGTCAATCGAAGCTGTCTGGCCCTCGAGACCTCGCGGTCGGAGTGGATCAGCGCGACGGCGCGTTGTGGCTCCGATCCACTCGAAGGGGTTGGGTGAAGGTCCGGTCGCCGATCTTCATGATCACGGTGTAGCTTCCCGGCTCGGCCATGGGGGCCGGTTCGGAGCGGGAAGGGAACAAGCCACCACCTCCGCCGCCACGTCGCCCACCGCCGCCCTGATCGCCCCGAACCAGGCGGGTGATCGTCTGCTCCAGGGACAGCTCGGGCGTCCCGCCCCGGCCGCCCCCACCGGTGGGTCGGGCCTCGGCGGGCCGTTCAACGAATGTGGTGGAAACAACGCCACCCCCGCCGCCTCCTCCTCCTCCTCCTCCTCCGAAGCCACCGCCACCCGAGGGCGCCTGCCGGAGATGCTCGACGACCCGGTCCAGCTCGTCCCGATCGGCACCGGCCTCCGCCAGCGAATCCACGACAAAGGCCAGCCGCTTCTCAACGGCGATGCTGTCCCTGAGCTCCGATGGGGATTTGGGAAGCGTCTCGCCCTGGCCCCTGAGGTTCCAGGTTGCTGTGTTCAGCCCGGCGCGCTTGGAGACCGTGATGATCTGAATCTCATTTCCTTCCGGGTCCTGGATGACGATTTCCACGTCTTCGTCCGGTGACTCGCTCAGCCAGTAGCGGATCTGCGCACCGTAGGGCGGGCTTCCGGCTTCGAAGTAGAGCTGGGCCGTGAACTCGCCGCCCGTGGGCCTGGTGCCGAAATGGAAGGCCGGGGCCGGCTCGAAGAGGTGAGCGTCCGAGGCCATGACAGACGGGTCGAGCTGCTGGAGAGGAGTGATGTTGACGATCCAGATGGATCGCCCGTGGGTCCCGGCGATGAGGTCGCCATCCCTGGGATGAATCTGAAGGTCGTGTACCGGCGAAGTGGGCAGCCCGTTCATGAACCGCTGCCAGGATCCACCCCGATCGAGGGAGATATAGGCCCCCACGTCGGTTCCGACGAAGAGCAGGTTCTCGTTCACCGGGTCCTCCCGGATCACATGGGCGAAGTCGGGCTTGCCGGTGGGAAGGTCGCTGGCGATGGAACGGAAGCTGTTACCGCCGTCGTCCGAGACTAGGACGTAGGGCGTGAAGTCTCCCCTCCGATGGTTGTCGAAGGTGATGTAGACCCGGTCGGCCTCGTGGTGGGAGGGCTCGATTCGGCTTACATAGGTGCCGTCGGGGACCAACCCGTCGAGCTTGGAGGTGAGGTCGTTCCAGCTGCCCCCGTCGTCCGGGCTCACCCACAGGTTGCCATCGTCGGTTCCTGCGTACAGGAGACCCTGGCGGACGAATGACTCGGCCAGTGACACGATGGTGGCGAAGGTCTCGGCACCGGTGTTGTCGACGGTGATACCGCCGGTTGTGGACGTGCTGATCCGGATCTTCTCCTC
>JBDRDQ010000225.1:0-18483 GCA_043820695.1 Gemmatimonadota bacterium
CCGGTGGCCGCCAAGCAGCTCGCAGCCGCGTACGGCGCCGGCTTCAAGATTTGGGACCGGGAGAAGCTGTTGGTTACGGTGGATCACACGGTGCAGATCCCGCTGATTCGGGAGGATCATCGGTCCCGGGAGATGGCCGAAGCTGTTGCCTCGTTCGTTCGGGATCAGGATCTACCCCACGCCTTTCTTCCCCTCGCTCCCTTCACCAGCCAGGGCATCTGTCACGTCCTCTTCCCAGAGGAAGGGCTCCTGGAGGCGGACACCCTCCTGATCGGCACGGATTCACATACGTGTACCTATGGAGCCTATGGGGTCCTGGCAGTGGGCGTGGGGACTACCGACCTCACCGAGGTGATGGCTTCGGGCCGAATGTGGCTTGGGGTCCCGGAGAGCATTCGGATCGAATTGAAGGGGAAGCTGCAACGGGGCGTCCATGCCAAAGACGTGATCCTCCATATCCTCCACCAGGTGACGATGAACGGGTTTACCGACGCGGTCGTGGAGTTCGTTGGTCCCGCTCTGGAGCACCTTACCGATGACGATCGTTCCACCATCGCCAACATGGTGGTGGAGGGTGGCGGTACCTGTGGCCTATTCCCCGTGGGGGCCATCCGGGCGGATGAGGATGCGGAGTTCCGCAGGACGCTTTCCTACGATTTGACCGACCTGGTTCCCTACGTCGCGCCGCCCTTCAAGCCAGACAACGGGATTCCGGTGACGGATCTGGAAGAGACCGCCATCGACGTCGCCTGGATCGGGAGCTGTACAGGTGGGAAGCTCGAGGATTTGGCGGCAGCGGCTGCGGTTCTGGACGGACGGAAGGTCGCACCGGGCGTTCGCCTCATCGTTTCTCCGGCTACCCTCCGGACCATGGAAAAGGCAGGAGAGAGGGGCTATTTGAGGACCTTCCTGGATGCGCGAGGGCAGGTCGTGCCGCCGTCATGCGGCGCATGCCTGGGCATGGGACCCGGGACCTTGAAGGATGGGGAGGTGGGGGTGTTCGCATCGAATCGGAACTTCAAGGGGCGGGCCGGCACGGGGTCCGTCTATCTCGCGTCGCCGGCAACCGTGGCGGCCTCGGCTGTAGAGGGTAGGATCGCCGATCCCAGGCGGTTTCTGAGCTGAACTTTTCAACTTCCCCACCCAACCCATGAGGGAGTCCGATCATGCCTCGCCTGCGCCCTTATCTTGTAAGCGGTCTCTCCGCAGCAGTCCTCCTTCCTCTTTCGCTTCTCCATGCGCAGGAAAAGGTCTCCGCCCTCGGTACTTACGATTTCTACCACTACTACGAGTACCGTGAGTTGACGGATTTTCTGAGGGATATCAGCGAGGCATACCCTCACCTTACCCACCTCGATTCCATGGCAGAATCGGAGATGGGTCGGCAGGTGTGGATGCTGACCATCGCCAATCCGGAAACGGGGGCACCCGAAGACAAACCCGGGATTTTCATCAATCAGATCCATGCCGGGGAGGTCATCGCGTCGACTTCCAATCTCTACACCATCTGGTATCTGCTGGAGAACTACGGGAAGGACCAGCAGGTCACGGACCTGATCGATCACAACGTGTGGTACATCGTGCCCCGTCTTGATGTAGATGGCGCTGAAGCCTATCTGACCGGGCAGCCGGCCGGGGAAGACCAGGACCCGACCGACGATGACGGAGACTTCGCGTTCGACGAGGACCCTCCCGAGGATGTGGACGGAGATGGTCACATTGTCCAGATGCGCCGCGTCGATCCCAAAGGAGAATGGAAGCTCTCGGCATCCGACCCCCGGATCATGATCCGGAAGGCTCCCGATGAGGTGGGCGGGACCTTCTATGAGCTCTACACGGAGGGTCTGGATAATGATGGGGACGACGAGATCAACGAGGACGGCTTCAGCATGGGGTTCCTCTCCAACCGGAACTACCCGGGCAATTGGCAGCCCGATGCGGTCCAGGGCGGGGGAAAGCTATTCCCCATGCAGGAAGGCATCACCCGAGCCGAGATCGATTTCGTCGCCAGCCACCCGAACATCGCCATCTACATCCAGAGTCACTGTTGCGGACGGGTAATTCTCCGGCCTCCGACGACAGCCACGGACAGAGATTTCCCACAGACCCAGGACCTGCAACTCTTTCAGGTGGCGGCAGCCCGCGCACTCGAGCATTCCGGATGGAATCTGGCCACTTCGGTTTTCGAGTGGAGGTACCCGCCAGGAACACCGGACCGGAAGCCGTCCCAGGTATATCGGGACAAGGACGGAAAGCTGAAAAACGCGCCGGCGGGGATGTATGAAGAGGACGAAGACGAGGACCCCGGCCTATACGGATTCCAGAACCAATGGCACGAATACCAGGGCGACCGCGGGTATTTCGCCTGGGGAAGCTCCATCGAAACCATGTACAACATGTTCGGCATATTTGCCTTCGCCGACGAGCATTGGGCGCACCCGGATTACGACGGGAACGGTACCATATCGGAAAAGGAGCGGCTGCGTTGGAACGACGAGGACATGGATGGCTCCGTGTACGTGGACTGGCACTCCTTCGAACATCCCACCCTTGGTGAGGTGGAGATCGGAGGATGGATCAGAACCAGGAACTCCCCACCGGAAGGGCCCCTGGTGCAGGCGGAATCAGAGATGGGGAATGCCTACAAGATCTACCTGGCCGGCCTGACCCCCCGCCTGAGGGTGAAGAGCGAGGTTTCGGCGACAAATGAGGAGGCCGGGATTTACCAGGTCGACATCACCGTGGAGAACACCGGCTACCTTCATACGGCTCTTCAGCAGGCCAGGGCCCTCGATATCGTGGACGAAGTCCTTCTCGAGGCGTCGGCCGACGCCAACCTGGAGATCCTGTACGGAAAAGAGAAGACCAGGATAGGTCATATCAACGGGAACTCAGAGAGCGACACCATCTCCTACCTGGTTCGGAAGAAGGACCTGTCGTCCGAGGCCGTCTTGACCGTGTCTGCCACTGGCCAAAGAGCCCTGGATGCCAGGGCGGAAATCGTGGTGAGGTAGGGGGAGAGGGCAGGGTCAAAGAGAAACCCTTGATCCCACTCTCTTCTCCATGCGTGACGGTCTGTTCGACCGCCCCTTCGTTGACACGAATTTCGTGTTACACGATATTCGTGTCATGGCACGCAGACTCAAGAACGTCACAGTGACGCTGGACGAAGAGACGGCCGGCTGGGCCCGGATCGAGGCAGCCAAGCGTGACACGAGTGTCTCTCGACTCATCGGTGAGATGCTCAGGGAACGCATGGATCGGTCCGGGGAATACGATGTGGCAAGGGCCCGCTATTTCTCCCAGGAACCAGGGCTCCATCGTCGGACCGGCCAACCGCTTCCCACTCGGGACGAGATCCATGAGCGGGCCCGTCTTCCATGATCCAGCCCGTCTTCGTTGACACCAACATCCTCGTCTACGTCCGGGACCGGACCGAGGAGGAGAAGCAGCGTCGAGCGGCGGAGTGGATGGCCGCCCTTTGGGACACGCACCGCGGGCGCCTGAGCATGCAGGTCCTCCAGGAGTACTATGTAACGGTCACCCGGAAACTCGACCCTCCCCGGACCTTGGAGGAGGCTCGTGAAGATGTTCTATCCCTCCGGGCATGGGAGCCGGTTCTCATCGATGAGAACATCCTGGAGGACGGATGGACCGTCCAGGACCGGTACGGCTTCTCATGGTGGGACGCCCTGATCGTTGCTGCGGCCGCTCGATCCGGGTCACGGTGGCTCCTCTCGGAGGACTTCCAGGACGGCCAGGAGCTTTTCGGACTCACGATTGTGAACCCGTTTGTCCATGAGCCCGCGAGCATCATAGCCGTTTGAGGGGCCGGGAGAGCTCGTCCAGGTGAGCGAGTTCTCCTTCATCCAGGGTGAAATCGAGAGCCCCCAAATTCTCTTCCATCTGTTCCGGCCGGCTCGCCCCAGGAATCACCACCACCGTGTCTCCGTGGAAGGTCAGCAGCCAGTTCAGAGCCACCTGGCCGGCGGTGGCTCCATGGGCTTCCCCCACGCTCCTCAATGCCTCCACCAGGGGGCGTGTGCGTTCCAGGCCTTTGGGCTTGAACGCCGGCATTTGCTTCCGGGGGCCGGGCTTGGTCTTGATCAACTCCGGGTCCTCGTGGTGCCTTCCGGTGAGGATCCCCTGGCCCAGGGGAGAGTAGGCGATGATGGTGATACCCAGCTCTTTGGCGGCATCCATGACCCCGTTTGACTCGGCCTTTCGCTTCAGGAGAGAGTAGAGGATCTGGTTCGAGACCAGGGGAATCCCCCGGGCTGCGAGCACCGTGTGGGCCTTCCGCATCATCCTGGCGGAGAAGTTGCTGACTCCGATGGTTCGGATCTTCCCCTCCTCGACCAGGTCGGCCATGACCTCCATTTCTGCCCGAATCCCCGAGAAGGAGAGGGGGCTGTGGATCTGGTGAAGGTCGATGGGGAAGCCCCCCAGCCTCTCCAGGCGTTCGCCGATGCTCCGCTTGATATGAGGGGCTCGCCTGAAGAAGGGCCGCCATTTTGTGGCCACCACCACGTCGCCGGGGCCCTTTCCAAGGGCCTTCAGTGCCGTAGACAGAGCCTCCTCCGAGGCGCCATTCCCGTAGGCCTCCGCCGTGTCGAACCAGTTGATCCCCCCGGCAAGGGATGCCTGAACGATGGAAGTGACGCGCTCCTGGGAAAGGGCTTCCCAGAAGCCACCGATGAGGCCTTTGCCGGCCGAGAACTGCCAGCACCCCAACCCCATGGGGGAAACGAGGAGTTGGGATTGGCCCAACGGACGAAGCTTTTTCATCGGATTCTCCTCGGCCTTCCAAACATATCGGCCACGGGCTGGTGGTCGTAAGGCAGGACGCCACCGGCCCAAGACAGCCCATTTCGACCCGCGCTCCGTGAAAACCCAATCCAGGCAGATTCTGGCAGGAGGGGCACTCACCTTCCCTTCTTAAAGTGGCTCCAAATCCCCGGCAATTCCACCACCCTTTCGTAGCCGAGGTTTTGGAAAACGAGCCGATGCTGAATATTGATGCGCCGGGAATGAGCGCCGCTCAGGTCGCCGGCGGATTTGCGGTCCGATGAGATGCCTCCGATAAGGCTTTGGTCAGGTAAGACTGCGACCGGTCCCTGCTCACCGACCTCCTCGAGCAGCACACCCTCGCTTCTCTCCGTCAGGGTCCCGGCCAATCCCGCCCCTGCCCGCCACGCCTCCCAATCGGCCTTTCCACCGGACCAGTAGACGGTGAGGCCGAAGACGAAAAGGCCCGACTCGTCCGAATAGTGGCTGGTGGAGAACCGATCGCTGGCCTCGGTCTGGTCCCTCATGGCCACCTTGACCCCAGCAAGTGCACCAACCTCTTCGTAGTCCAGGAGATGGCAGGCGTTGAGGTCCCGGTCCCCCGGCACCTGGCCGGGTCCGGCCGCCGCCCCTCCCTCCGCAGTGGCTCCGCTTCCGGAATCGGCCGAGGGCTCTCGGCAAGCGCCCGCGGTCAGAGCGAAGGCGACCACTGCTGCCAACCCAACGAATGCACCCCGTACATCGTTCCTCCTTTCGCAGGCATTCACCTTCCGAACTACAGTAGCCAGCCCCGTGAACCCGTGGGGTTTCGGAGCATGTAGGCCGATCCTAGCAGCACGAATGGGTAGGGAATGAGTCCGATCATCACACCGTCGCGGGAGAGGCCTTTGGCCCCGTCCGTCCCCGTTTCTCGCGTCCAGTGATAAGAGTGGGAAGGCAAAAGGGGGATCGGCTGCCCCCGCCGTGAGGAGGAGAGTCGGAGGACGACTAGGGTCCGGGCAACCGGAAATCCAATCGCGGGCGGAAGAGACGGCGGCAGGATCTGGGCTTTCGATGGTGAGAGCCTCGCTCTCCCCGGCCCGCGTGGGCGGGCTCCACCAACCAAGAGGAGGAACAGATGAACCAAATGCACGCGAAGCCCCTCGTAGGTCTGACCCTGGTGATCGCACTGGCGACTGCCGCCTGCGACGACGCGCAACCCCTGGATCCTGCAGCCGGCGGGGAGGCTCTATTCGGTTTGGCGGAGCACGGCGGCGGACCCCCCGGCAGCATCGTGTTCTACAGCGCCCGGGACGGCAACCTGGAGATCTACGCTATGAACGCCGACGGCAGCGCCCAGCGGCGCGTCACGGACGACCCCGCCGAGGACATCTGGCCCGATCTATCACCTAATGGAAGGTACGTCGCGTTCGCCTCCACGCGGACGGGCAACCGGGAGATCTTCGTGCAGGACCTCATGACGGAATCGCCGCCGGTGAACGTCAGCCAGAGCTTCGGTGACGACGACTGGCCTCGATGGTCGCCCAATGGCCGCGAGATCGCGTTCCACAGCAATCGCGATGGGAATTACGAGCTCTACGTGGCGCGGGCCGACGGGACCGGGTCGCCCCGGCGGGTGACGAACAACGCGCTGCTCGACCAATGGCCGGATTGGTCCCCGGATGGAAAGCACCTCGCGTTTCGGCGTGGCATGGACATCTGGGTCATCGACGCGGGGGTTGAGGAGACGAACCCGCGGCAGCTCACCTTCCTGCCCACTCTGGACCAGATGCCGGTCTGGTCACCCAGTGGAAAACACTTGGCTTTCATGAGCTTCCGGGATGGGTACTGCTCGGTCTTCGTGATGGAGGCGGCCGGCGATCTGCCGGAGAGTCCCGCTGCCAACCTCACGCCCAAGAACGCCCTCGATCTCAATTCGGCATGGTGCAGCCGGGCCCCCGCCTGGTCCCGCGACGGCCAGGAGATCTACTTCATGTCGTTTCGTCCGGCCACCGGAGGCTCCGGGCCGTCCTTCAACGAGATCTTCGTGATGAATGCGGACGGGAGCAATGTCCGGCGCCTGACCACCTCGCCGCTGGAGGACGGAGGACCGCAGGTCCGCTGACCCATACTCCGAAGGAGAGCCGGCACGCCCCCGGAAACCACCGAAGTCCACAACCGCCCTTCACAACCCGGGGCGCCCCACGGCGCCCCGGGAGGTTTCTTCCCTGGTCAACGGCCAGAGAAAGAGAGAGGGCAGCCACGAGATCTCGTTGCAGCACATGGGCGCGCCGTTTATCATCCGGGGCATGGCACACAAGGAAGAGGGCAATGCCCCGCTGGAGGGGCGTATTCCGCCAGGCTCCGTCGAGGTCGAGCGTTGGGGCCGCGTCAAAAAGGCCTTCTTCGCGGCACTCGAGCGGCCGGAGTCCGAGCGGAATGCCTTTGTAGCCAGGTTATACGCGGGGACATTTGCCAAGCCCTTTGTGCCGAATTGATAGCCCTCGACGAGAGATCCGGCCCGGAGGAAGGGCTGACTGCGTTCTTCCTGGATGCGGGAAAGGTGATGTGACAATGTGCAGCAACGAGACCTATTACATCGTCCGGCGAATCGCCGGGGTCTTTATCCTCATCTCCCTTACCCTGGGCTACTGGGTGAACCCCTGGTTCTTCCTCTTCACCGCCTTCGTGGGGCTGAACCTGTTCCAGTCCAGCTTCACGAAGTGGTGCCCGATGGAGAAGGCATTCGAGAAGGGGTAGGGAGCTCCCCTCGGGGGCGTCCCCGTTTCCAGGCATTGCTGGAAGGGCACGATCCCAGCGGGGTAAGGGACCGAGGCTCGGGCTGACATGCGTTCGCGCGGCCGCCGGTCCAGGCTTCTTGACCGTTTCTCAGGCCTATTAGATTAAGGGCCCGAGTGCTCTCCCCCCAGCCGATATGGATCTGATCGGCTTGCACCCTTGAGTTTGGGGTACCGTTCAGAGGGCCCCGGAAGCGGCCTCGAGGAAACGGTAAAGCTCGTGATCTGACCTCCTTCGGTGGTGGGGAAGGAATGGGAATGGAAATGGAAAGACCTCACACCCTTCGCATACTTCGGTACCTGGCGGTGGCGATTTTCATTGGGTCCTGTGCGGACCTCGACGTCCTGAACTACAACGAACCAGATGCAGGGCGGTTGTTGTCAGAACCTGGGGACGTGGTCTCCCTGATCTCGGGCTCATTCAACACCTGGTTCAACGGAGTCTACCATTACTGCGGCCCCGGGCTGTTTTTGAGCAACCAGGCCTTCCAACACAACCCGCCGTGGGCAAACTGTGGCATGGAGCAATATGGGCGGATCCCCCGGGTTGCCCTGGGGAACGATGTGGCAAATGCGAATTACGCCCACTCTCCTTCATCTGGAACGAGTCCTACCGCGCCAATGCGGCCGTGGTCGACGGTTTGAGAGCACTGGATGACCCCGGGGTTGCCTCCGAGCTCGGCCCCGAGGTTGTCACCCAGCTCAGGGCATATGGGAAGTTCATGCAGGGCTTGTCTTTGGCCACCCTGGCCCTCTTCTATGACCGGGGTTTTATCGTGGATGAGACCACGGATCCGGCAGAGCCACAAGAACCCGCAGACTATCACGCCCTGATGGATGCGGCCCTCGCCTCCTTCGACGACGCCATCAGCATGGCCAGTTCGGCGAATTTCGACCTCCCGTTCAGGTGGATGCAGGCGGACCTCTCCTCAGAGGACCTGGTTCAACTGGCCCACTCGTATCGAGCGCGCTTCAGGGCGCAGGTGGCCAGGACGCCCGAGGAGAGGGCGGCCGTCGACTGGGGCTCTGTCATCGCCGACGTGGATTCAGGATCTTCTTCGACCTTCAACATCTATATGGATTGGAATACGGGCTGGCAGAATACCTTCCTGCAATACGCCACCTGGCCTGATTGGAACCAGCTGGCCTACTTCATGTACGGGATGGCTGACCAGTCCGGGGAGGTCTCGGAGTGGCTGTCACTCCCCCTCGTGGAGAAGGCCCCCCGTTTCGCTGACGGTCGCCCGGTCCTCATCGTGACCCCCGATCTCCGGTTCCCCCAGGGCACCACCGTGGAGGAGCAGCGGAGTAGCCCAGGGTTGTACTTCCGGATCACATCGTCCAGCGAAGTGGGCAACACGTGGCAGAAACCCGAACGGGGCGCCTGGCGCTGGTCCTGGTACAAGGCGGGATACACCCGTGGGTTGGATTACGCCTGGCAGGGGGCCTGGGAACAACCTGAGATCACCCTGGCTGAAATGCGGCTTCTGAAGGCCGAGGGTCTGTACAGAAATGGTGACCGGGCAGGGGCCGCCGATATCATCAACGAAAGCCGGGTTCGGTCGGGGTTGAACGCCACCGACGCTTCCGGAACCAACACCAGTTGTGTTCCCAAACTTCCGGACGGTAACTGCGGGGACCTCTGGGAAATGCTCAAGTGGGAGAAACGCATGGAGACCGTATGGACCGGGGTGGCTGGGGCAAACTGGTTCTTCGACGGTCGGGGTTGGGGGGACCTCTGGAAGGAAACGCCCCTCCAGTTCCCCATTCCCTGCCGGGAGTTGCATATCCTTCAGCTGTTGCCGTGCAATACCTTCGGTGGCCCCGCCGGTGACTCGGGTTTGCCGGGCAGCACGTACGCTTTCCCTTTCGAGGGGTGAAGCCTTCCGAAAATCAGTCATACCGCAGGCGGTTCCTACTCTTGGCCCCGAAACCGTTTTTGGTGGTGCGGGCTGAGCAGAATCTTCCTACACTACCGGAAGTCACAGACGCTATTTCGGCCCCGGGTTCCATCAGCATTCAGCAAGAGTGGATGTACGATGAAGATCTTTCCGAAATGCATGGTGACCGCGTCGGCCGCTGCGACTTTCCTCTTTGCCGGCGCGCAGCTCTCCTCGGCTCAAACCCCACCCCCGCCGCCTCAAACCCAGACGGGTTTCTTCGAGGAATTCGTGACCATGTGGACCTTTGATGCTCCGCCGCTGGATTACTGGGAGCAGACCTATGACTTTCGGCCGACCCAAGACTGGCTGGATAATGTCAGGCTCGCGTCGGTTCGGTTGCCGGCGTGTTCCTCCTCCTTCGTGTCGAAGGATGGCCTGGTCATGACCGACCACCACTGCGCACGAGCTTGCATTACCGCCGTTTCGCCCCCGGAGACGGATTACCAGGAGACCGGCTTCGTCGCCCGAAGCATGGGCGATGAGAAAAGGCTAGGTAATCCAAGGGCCCTTCAGGGTGCAAGGGGTCGGAGGACTGGGTGGAAGGAGAGGAGGGGTTGGATTTGGAAGGGCTGATTCGGGCAGTTTTTGAGATGGGATATGGGGAACGATGAGTTTGGGGTGGTGAGAGTGCGAGCCTTCGACCTGTCCCGATCCTCTCCTACACCCCCCGTTTTTCGTCAACCTTGCCGGGTTCGCCCGGAAAACCCCACCTTTCCCCCGGCGTCACGGTCCCAGAGGGTCCTTCTTTTGCCTATCCCGGGATCCCGAAAAGAAAGACCCCATTTCCATGAGTCTACCCCCGGTTCCGCCTTTCCACATCATGATCAAGCCCAGGGGCCCAATCTGCAACCTGGATTGTTCATACTGCTACTACCTCTCAAAGGAGGAGCTGTATCCGGGGTCAGCCTTCAAGATGACCGACCAGACGCTGGAAGCCTTCACCCGGGACTATATCCGGGCCCAGCCTGTGCCCGAGGTCGTCTTCTCCTGGCAGGGTGGGGAACCCCTTCTCATGGGCCTGGACTTCTTCCAGAGGGCCGTGGGTTTTCAGCAGGCCTACACCCGACCTGGCATGCGAATCTCCAACACTATCCAGACCAACGGGACCCTGTTGGACGAAGCTTGGTGCGATTTCTTCCGGGAGCACCATTTTCTGGTCGGGCTCAGCCTGGATGGTCCAGCCCCCCTTCACGATGCCTATCGGGTAAACAAAGGGGGAAAGCCCACTCATGCAGCCGTCATGGCAGGGGCCGACCTCCTGCGCAGGCATCAGGTCGAGTACAACATCCTGGCCACCGTTCATGCCGTGAATGTGGATCACCCCCTCGAGGTCTACCGGTTCTTTCGGGATGAGGTGAAAAGCTCCTTCGTCCAGTTCATCCCCATCGTGCAGCGAGATAACGAGACCGGATACCAGGAAGGTCCCCGGGTCACCGAGCGTTCCGTCAACGGTCGCGCCTATGGGAATTTCCTCAACGCCATATTCGACGAATGGGTTTGTCGCGACGTGGGCCGGATGTTCGTCCAGATGTTCGACGTAACCTTGGCCGGATGGGTAGGGCATCCCCCGGGCCTTTGTATTTTCGACGTGAGTTGCGGTCGGGCTCTGGCCCTGGAACACAACGGGGACCTCTACTCGTGCGACCATTACGTGGAGCCCCGATATCACCTGGGAAACACCCGGAGGGACGCTCTTCCTGTCCTCGTGGGCTCCGAGGCGCAGCGGGCCTTCGGTGCCGCCAAGAGGGACACCCTCCCAGCCTTTTGCGCGGCTTGTGAGGTTCGCTTCCTGTGCAATGGAGGATGCCCCAAGAACCGGGTCTTGAAGACTCCGGATGGGGAGGAGGGACTGAACTACCTTTGCGACGGGTACAAAGCCTTCTTCACCCATTCCGGCCCCGCCATGAAGTTCATGGCGGACGCCCTGAAGGCCAGCCGCCCCCCGGCAGGGATCATGAGGGAATTCGGGCCTGCGGAGTATGGGCGGGCTGGGTGAGCGGGGGGTGAAATTTCGGAAGGTGGGACATGATTCTCGGCCCAAAACATGCTATGATTGATAACAAGAATGATTCTTGATTAATTGGCATGGTTAAGAGAAGTGAGCATATAGAAATGGCCAACCGCCGCGTGGTGAAGCGTGAAAGGAAGCGGGTTCCCGAATACACCGTTCGCGGGTGTCCGCTCACCAAGAGCCGCTCCCTCTGGTGTCACAGCCTTTGCGTGTCCAAGGACGGCATCGGTCTCTGCGGACGGTTGGCCCCTCATACCGTCACGGGCCGGACCCAGATCGCCATTCTGAAGCACAAGATCAAACAGCAGCAGGCCCGGAGAGATTCCGCCGAACTGTAAGCGGGCCCAGGGAATCCACTGGTATCCCTCCCCCCTTCCCCCTCTCGCACAGCCTTCTCACTAATAGTCACTCTTGACTAGTCGAGGGTGACCAAGTAGGTTGGCCTCTCCCGTAGCTGGAGTGATGGATGTCCGCGATCAAGACCCCGGCCGATGCCGGAGAGCGGGAGCTCCTCCTTCTGGGCTTGCTCAGAAGAAGGGAGATGCACGGGTATCAACTCTCCGAGTTTCTGGAAACCCATCTGGGAATGTTCTTCGACCTGAAGAAGGCCACCGCCTACAATCTTCTGGGCAAGATGGAGGAAGTGGGCTGGGTAACCTCCAGAGAGGAGAAGGAGGGTCGGAGGCCAATCCGCCGCGTGTTCGCCATCACCGCCAAAGGGGAGTCTGTCTTCCAGCGCCTCCTCCGAAAATTCCTTCCGAAATACCAATATCCGGCCTTCCCAGCCAATGTGCCTGTACTTTTTCTGGATGCACTCCCCCCGGAAGAGCAAACCGATCTTCTAAGGGAACGACGAGGTGGAGTCAGGGACCGTCTGACCGCCCTGGATTTGCATATGGATCATGTTGCCCACCCCCTCCTGGACCATCGACGCAGAGTCCTTCAGGCGGAGCTGGATTGGCTCGAGGTTCTTATCGAGGGCACGGAGAAGCAATGAGACGAATCGGAGCGTTCGCGCTGCTGGCCGCCTTGATGGCGGGGGCCCTTTGGATCTGGCCCGGGTTCCTGAGGAGTTCCGGTCCGGGATCGGAGACCCAGGCCGGGTGGCGAACCGCCACGGTGAGCCGGAGGGACATCGGCTCGACGGTGTTGGCGACGGGGGTGATTCGCCCCCAGGTGGGAGCCGAGGTCCAGGTGGGATCCCGCGCCTCCGGAATCCTGCAGCGGCTCAACGTTACCGTCGGCGATCAGATTCAAGCCGGAGAGGTGTTGGCAGAGTTGGATCCGACAGAGTTCCAGGCCCGGTTGGACCAGGCTCTGGCGACTCTCGAGACGGCCAGGGTTGAAGAGCGGTTCGCTGGAATCGACCTGGTTCGGGCACGTGAGCTTCGAGCTTCCGCGGTGATTCCCCAGGCTGAGTTGGATGGAGTTGAGCGAGCCCAACAGGTGGCCCGGGCCAGGTTGATGCAAGCCGAGGCCGGCGCCAGGGCTGCAGAGATCCAGCTGGGGTATACGGTGATCCGGGCGCCTGTTTCCGGGGTGGCGGCTTCGGTCTCCACCCAGGTAGGGGAAACCGTGGCAGCCTCCTTCGCCAGCCCCACTTTCGTTACCATCATCGACCTGGATCGCCTGGAGATCTGGGCCTACGTGGACGAAACGGACATTGGACGGGTGGAAGTAGGGCAGGCGGCCACCTTCACCGTGGACACCTACCCGGACACGGATTTCGAGGGGGTAGTGACGGCTATTCAGCCGAAGGCCGAGATCGTGGACAATGTCGTGAACTACGTGACCCTCATCGAGATCGGACCCTCGAAGGGGAAGATCCTGAGGCCCGAGATGACCGCCACGGTGAACATTGTCCTGGAAGGAAGAACGGCCGTCCTGACGCTGCCAAACGGAGCAGTGCGGAGAGATTCCGAGGGCGTTTTCGCCTATGTCCTCTCAGCACAGGGGCCGGAGCGGAGGGGGATCCAAACCGGATACAGGGGGCGGGATTTCACCGAGGTTTTGGAGGGCCTGGTGGATGGCGAGGATGTGGTCGTGGGATCGGTTTCAAACGGGAGTTTCGAATGATCAGACTTAAGCAGGTGAACAAGACCTACCGGAAGGACGCGGAGGAAGTCCGGGCATTGCAGGACGTTTCGTTGAGGGTCGATCCCGGGGAATTTGTCGCCATCACCGGGCCCTCCGGGTCGGGAAAATCCACCCTGATGAACGTCATCGGCCTCCTGGACCGGCCCGATTCGGGATCCTACCATCTGGACGATGGTGAGGTGGCCTCCTTCACCCCCGATGCTCTGGCCCAGCTCAGAAATGAGAAGATCGGGTTCGTCTTCCAGATCTTCCACCTCCTTCCCAAGACCACGGCTCTTGAGAACGTGGAGCTTCCCCTGATCTACTCTTCTCGAAGGGACATCTCAGGCATGGGGACTCAGGCCCTGGAGAAGGTTGGGCTGAAGGACCGGGCCAAGCACCTCCCCAGCGAACTCTCGGGGGGCCAACAGCAGCGGGTGGCCATCGCCCGGGCCCTGGTAAACGATCCGGAGCTGATCTTGGCCGACGAGCCCACTGGAAACCTGGACACCCGATCAGGGTTGGAGGTTCTGGCGATCTTTCAGGAGCTGAACCGGGGAGGGAAGACCGTCATTCTTGTGACGCATGATGCTGCGGTGGCCGAGATGGCTCATCGAATCGTGGAGATCGTGGATGGGCGAATCGTAGGGGACAGGTCGGTGGAAGAGTCGAAAGACGCTCGGGAATCGCTGGCTAAGCTGCCCGGTAACGGGGACGCCGCCTTGGAGGTTGCGCCATGAGAACACGACGCCTGATTGGACACGGCCTCCGTGGCATGGGGCGGCATCGTCTCCGGACCTTCTTCATGATGCTCGGGACCTTCGTGGGGGTGTTGGCGCTCACCCTTGTGGTGGCCATTGGCCAGGGGACGAGGGACGCCGTATTGGGGAATGTCGAGCGGATGTTCGGCGGGTCCAGCATACTCCTGTCTGCCGGCGGCGGGGGAATGATGGGAGGCCCAAGAGGAGCAGGACCCACCACGACTCTTGTCTTGGAGGACCTGGAGGAGATCCAGGCCACGGTTTCCGGTATTCGAGCTTATGATCCCATGATCCTGGCCGGGTCCCGGGAGGTGGTCTATCAGGGGAACAGCAGCAACGTTCGTGTTTTGGGCCATTCTGAGCGGCATGAGGAGGTGTGGAACCGGGGGGTGAGCCGGGGAGCGTTTTTTGGGGAGGCCGAGGTCCGGAGCTCGGCACGGGTGGCCCTTGTAGGGGAGACCCTGGTTCGAGAGCTGTTCCAAGGCGCTGATCCCATCGGCATGCAAATCCGGGTCGGGACCATCCCCTTCGAGGTCATCGGAGTCCTGGACTCCATGGGGATCGATCCCCATGGGTGGGACCGGGACAACGAGGTCATGATTCCGGTCACAACCATGATGCGCCGGGTCATGAACGTGGATTACGTCCAGACGGCCAAGTTTCTCGCTGAGAACGGAACAGACCTGGACGCGACGGTCCTGGCTATTGAACACATCCTTCGTGAGCGTCACGCTCTGGCCGATGCCGTACCCAACGACTTCAGCATGATCACCCCCGTTCAGGTCGAGGAGATGGTGGGCTCCATGAATCGGATTTTCACCCTCTTTCTCCCTCTCCTTGCCGGGGTTTCCCTCCTCATCGGCGGGATTGTGGTGGCCAACCTCATGCTCATGAGCGTGAACGAGCGACGGAGTGAAATCGGCCTCAGAAAGGCTGTGGGCGCCCGGGCGCGGGATGTCTGGGTGCAGTTCCTCCTGGAATCATCTCTGGTGACGCTGGCCGGGGGGATCCTGGCTCTCGCAGTGGCCGCTGTGGTCTTGGGCGTTATCAGTCGGTTCCTTGAGATTTCGAGCATCATGCCCTGGCAAGCTGCCTTCCTGGGTCTGGGGGCCTCGGTGTTGGTCGGGCTTCTGGCGGGTGTGGCCCCGGCCAGGCGGGCCTCGGATCTGGATCCGGTGGCGACCCTGAGGGGGTGAGGTCCGAGATCACATGAGACTGGGCCGGAACCTCCTCCTTTCAGCCAAAGCGATCCTGCGACATAGGGTCAGAACAGCTTTGGCCCTCTCCGGAACCGCAGTGGGGGTGGGGGCCGTCCTTGTCATGACCGCCGTGGGTGAGGGAGCTAAGGACCAGGTCATCAGCGAGATCGAAGCTCTTGGCCGAAACCTCCTGGTGGTGAGTTCCGGGGACGCGCCAAGGGTCCCCTGGAGACAACGCACTGTCCCCAAGGTCACCACCATGACTCTGGACGACGCCGATGCCATCCGTTCCCAGGCGACGGAAGTGGGTCTGGTGGCCCCGGCCCAGGATCGGTCGCTCCGGGCGAAGTACGGCACCAATTCCACCATGACAAAAGTCATGGGGACCACCCCAGCCTATGAGGAGGTTCGAGACTTCCGGACAGTCCAGGGCAGGTACTTCACGGAGGAGGAGAACCGGAGTTCGGCCCGCGTGGCGGTCCTGGGCTCTCGGGTTCGGGAGTTACTCTTTCCTGACGAGGACCCTGTGGGGAAGATGGTCCGCCTGGGGAAAATCCCCTTCTTGGTCATCGGTGTGCTGGAGAGCAAAGGTGCCACGGTGGACGGTTTGTCTGAAGAAGACAACCAGGTGCTGATCCCCATTCAGACAGCCCTGAGGCGGGCCTTCAACCTGGACTTCATCAAGATGATCTACGTGCAGGTGAGGGACGGGGACCGTATGCAGGTAGCAGAGGAGCAGATCGGAGACATCCTCCGCACCCGACACCGCACCGCGGAGCTCGGTCGGGTGGATGATTTTGCCATCCAGAATCAGCGGTTGATTCTGGCGGTTCGCCTGGAGACGCTGGCGTCCTTTCGGAAAATGATCTTGGGCTTGGGAGCCGTGGCCCTTTTCGTGGGCGGGGTAGGGATCCTCTCCATCATGCTCCTGTCTGTGCGGGAGCGGAGGAACGAGGTGGGCCTCCGGATCGCGGTGGGGGCCCGGAAGAAGGACATCCTCATCCAATTCCTGGTGGAGTCCCTCTTCCTGGGGACGGTGGGTGGCGTGGTGGGGATCGTTTTGGGGTTAGGGGTGGCTTGGGCTGTAGGCGTGGGAACCCAATGGCAGACCTCCATCAACGAGACGGCCCTTCTCGTTGGGGTTTTTTCTGCCCTCTTCGTGGGGGTCGCATTTGGGGTCTACCCGGCTCAACGAGCCGCCGCACTCGATCCGATCGAGGCATTGCGGGCGGAGTAGGCGAAGTAAGCGGAGGTGCCCGTCACACCTCCAACCGGTGGCTCAACTCACCTGACTGTGACGAAAACCGTATCCACTACCCAGGGCTGGAGGGGCATGTGGACGTAGTCTCCGACCACGGCAATGATCCGGTGCTCTCCCGGCCCCACCCCTTCGAACACATACTCGGAGGAGCCGTCCCCCATGTGGATGACCTGTCCCGGAATGGCGGGGATGGGCTGGGTGGGGTCGGTCAGTTCGTGATCGAGATAAAGATGATGGTGGCCGGAGTGGGGTGTCATGTCCCCGGCAGGCCTGATTTCCATACCGCTTATGTCCAGGACTACTCTGAGGTTGGGGCCATCCACCGTGGCGCCGTTGGCCGGCTCGAGGATCGTTACGGTTCCCTGGGCGGCGGGGGCCTCGGCGGCCTCTTCTCCCCCGCAGGCCGCGAGACCGGCAATGAGGAGAAGGACGGGCAGCTTCAACAGGCGTCGGTTATTCATGAGACTTGACCTTCCTGAGCTTTCGGATTCGGGAGAGTGCATTGAAACCCCGCCGAAGGCACGCTCGTTCCGCTTCAGCAAGATCTCCCTGTCGCCAACGCCCCTTGGGGGCCATCTTCAGATGAAGCCCCCCAACATGGTGGCCGTAATCCTGTAAAGACGGGATGGATTCCAGCGAAGCTGCATAGGATTCAGACCGACTCGATGTGAGGAGGCAGGATGGTTTCTCTTTATGTCTTTTCCCTGATCCTTGGCGGTGGCTTTCTGGCCATGTCGGTGTTGGGTGACCTCTTCGGAGGGCATGGTGACGTGGAGCTGGACGGGGATCTGGGAGGCTTCGACGGCCACCTCGAGATCGACGCCGGCGGATTGGATTTGGACGCCGGGGGACTGGACTTGGATGCGGGTGGGCTGGATCTGGACGGGGGCGGTCTTGAGATGGATGCCGGACACCTGGACGTGGATGCAGCACACGCGGAGTTGGATGCGGATGCAGGTTCTCTGGCGAGTAAGATCTTCTCCATCCGCACTCTCTTCTACTCCCTCTTTGGCTTCGGATCGGTTGGCACTCTCCTCACCTTCGTCTGGAGTGGGAATCCGCTCCTGACCGCCGCCTTCGCGGTTGTGTCCGGCCTCTCCTCCGGTGCCGTCATCAATTCCGCCTTCGCGTACGTAAAACGGTCGGAATCCGGGATGATCCAGGCCGAAGCTTCCTACGCCGGCCTCTCAGGTCGCGTAACGCTTCCAATCCGGCCTGAGATTCCAGGGCGGGTAGTGGTGGAGCGTGGAGGGAGGCGGGTGGAGCTGAGGGCTCTCCCCCACCCTTCGGGCCAGGGTGACCCGTCCATGTGGAGGTCGGTTTTTGTCGTTGAGATGGAAAAGGGGGTGGCCCAGGTGGCCCCCATTGATGAAAGCATGCTGCTCGGCTCGTAGAGGTACGGACGTGGCCGCTCGGGAGACACGGGCTGCCGCAGATCCGCCGGAAAATTGTCCGTAACAAACTTGGGAGGCACAAATGGGAACCGATATGTTGGCTGGCGCGGTGGCGTTGGCTTTCACACTTCTTGTCGTCGTCGTGGTGGCCGTTCTGACCATCAAATCTCTCATCGTGATCGTGCCCCCGAACATGGCAGCGGTCCTCACGGGTCGGAATCGGAAGCTTCCCAGTGGTGAGACCGTCGGCTATCGGTCGGTCAGCGGTGGACG
>JBDRDQ010000226.1:0-5646 GCA_043820695.1 Gemmatimonadota bacterium
CCACTCGGGGGACGCCACCCGAGCCCCGGACAACGCGGCTCGGGAGCGGGTTGTGTCTTCGGAGAAGGAGGAGAATCAGCACCCATCCCTCAGGTCCCAATCCCAGGGGCGCTCCGGGAATTCCCTTTCAGATTCCACACCGCCCGCCACCAAAGCACCTGGAGGCCGCTGAGCCTGGACCGCCTCAACAGCCTGGATCGCTTTAAGGATATGGTCTTCCGTGTTGAACGGTCCGATGGAGAAGCGGACCGTTCCCCGGGGGGCCGTCCCGTAATGCTCGTGGAGGAGCGGGGCGCAATGCAGGCCGGTCCGCGTGAGGATATCATGGTCCACATCCAGGAAGGCTCCTACGTCCGCCGCATCATAATTCTCCAGACTCACGGACATGGTGGGGACCCGATTCTCGAGGCTCATCGTCCCATGGATCCTGACTCCTGGGATCTGTGCGAGACCATCTTGAAGCATGCCCAGGAGCCTCAGCTCTTGCTCGTGGATCCTCTCGACGCCCTTCCCCAGCACCCAACCGACCCCGGCAGCCAGCCCGGCAATCCCAGCCATGTTGAGGGTCCCTGCCTCGAGCCTGTAAGGGTATTCCTCCAGATGGTAGGGATGAGCGCTCCGAACACCCGTACCCCCGTAGATCGTTCCTTCAATCTCGGCGTCATCGGCTACGCAAATTCCACCGGTCCCGGGGGGGCCAAAAAGGCATTTATGGCCGGTGAAAGCCAGAAAGCTGATGTTGGCTTCCACCATGTCGATGGGGACGACGCCGGCGGTCTGGGCAGCATCCACAGCCAGGGGCACCCCTTCCTCCCCGCAGACCGCTCCGATGGCCCTCAGGTCCTGCACCACTCCGCTCACGTTCGAGCCATGGTTCAGGATGACGAGGGTGGTGTTCGCCCTGATGGCCTTCCGGATGTCTTCAGGGTCCAGATACCCCTCCGCATCCGGGGAAACGAAGGTGGCTTCGGCCCCAACTTTCACCCGGTGATTCACGGGTCGGATTACCGAATTGTGCTCCAAAGCCGTGGTTACGACGTGGTCCCCCGGCCCCACCGTGCCGTTAATGATGAGGTTCAGACTCATGGTGGCGTTCAGGGTGAACACCAAGCGGTTGGGGTCTTTGGGGATTCCGACCCTGGCAAGGCCAGGGTTGAAGAAGTCCGATAGGAGCCGCCGGGCCCCGTGAATCATCTCCTCGGCCCTGAGTGCCATGTCGCAACCGGTCCTCCCCGGATTCACGCCATTCTCGCGGTAGAAGTCGCGTGCGGTGTCGTGGCTCACGTCGGGCTTTGGAAAGCTGGTGGCGGCGTTATCCAGGTAGATCAGGTCATCCATTTCGGATCACCCACCCAATAGGGCATCGATCGCAGCAAGGAACTCCTCACGATCGATGGGTTTGGGGAAGTACGCCTCCGGAGCCGGCACCAGATGCCGGTGACTGATGAACTTCTCGTACGCGTACTTGTCTCCGCCCAAGCCCGTAACGGCCGTGACGATGATTATAGGAATGGAGGAGAGTTCCGGATCCAGTCGGATCTCTTTGTAGAACCGGGTACCTGAGGCCTCAGGCATGGTGATATCCAGCGTGACCAGGTCGGGACGATCCCGCTTCACAGCTTCCATCGCCTCGTTTCCATTTCCGGCGGTGGCGGTCTCATACCCTTGATCCTGTAGAACCATCTCCAGGTAGCTTACGATATCCGGCTCATCGTCCACGATGAGAATCTTCTTCTTCATTGTCCCTGTCCTTGTTTTTTGAGGGCCTCCAGGGCCCGCCTTAGGGCATGAGGCTCTGCATCCGGAAGAACCTTCTGGAGCTCTTCCTGAAGGGAGATCCGGTCCTGGTCCTCCGGGGTTTCTTCCAGGCCGAGAGCTCGTTGGACGGCCCGGACATAACTCAGGGGCTTCACCGGTTTCTCCAGGTAAACCCCGGGACCGGAAAGGACCCGGTCATCCATGATGTCCTTCAAGTCACTCTCCCCCATCTCGTCCTGAGCATGAGCCGTCACGATAAGGACGGGGATCTGGGAAAGCTTACGGTCCTTCTTGAGTTCATAAAGGAGTTTGTGACCGCTTTTCCGGGGCATGACCAGGTCCAGGGAGATAAAATCGGGAGGGTTCTCCTTGATGATCTCCATGGCCGCATTTCCGTCCCCGGCTTGGACTACGTTGAATCCGGCGTCCAGGAGGATCTGAGCCAGGTACTGTCGGACGTTCGGCTCATCATCCACTACCAGTACGGTTTTATCCTGAGGTCGGGTCATGACGTCACCTCTCTTATGGGTAGGGGGCAGCCGTCGACCGTCTCCGGTGAAGGCTCGGGAGTCGGCAGGGACTCCCGTGGAAGCTCTATCCGGAACACCGATCCCTCTCCCTCCGTGGAGGTGAAAGAGATCTGGCCCCCGTGCTGATGGATCATGCGCTTCGTGGTAAGGAGGCCCAGCCCGGTTCCCCGATCCGACCCCTTGGTCGTAAAGAACTTGGAGAAGACTTTTTTGCTGATCTCGTAGTCCATCCCCAAACCGTTATCGGCCACCTCATAGATCAGGACTCCGTCCGCCTCCTTGGAACTGAGGGTCACAAAAAACGGCCTGGTTTGCTCAGCCACCATGCACGCATCGATGGCATTGGATACCAGGTTGGAGAGGCAGGTGTGAATGCCATCTTGGTCCAACGCCGCGTCCGCCAGGCCCGGTTGAAGGTCCGCCTCCAATGTGACTCCGGCCTGGGCGGCCCTTTCCCGGAACAAATCCACCACCTCCTTGGCGGGGACATTCGGATCCACCATAGCGACCGTGGTCTTACGACCTTTGGCAAAGTCCAGGAACTCCTTCACGAACTCCGAGATCCGCTTTACGTTCTCCTCCAGGGTGATCCAACCCCGGGCGATTCGGGCGTCATCCGCCAGCTCGATCCCCGAGTTCACGGCATACATCCCGCCCTCCAACCCCATGAGAACGTTCTTGATGCCGTGGGCGATCCCTGCAACCGTCTCTCCCACCGCGGCTAGGCGTTCCGCCTCTCGCTTCTCCGCTTCAAGCTTCTTCACCTCGGTAATGTCGGTTGACATCTCCACGATGAAACGGATTTTGCCCAGGGGGCCTCGAATCGGAACCATGTGGACCAGGTAGTCCGTGGGGCTCCCCTCCCCCACTCTTCCCTTTTCTTCTCTGATTCTGACCTTCCCGTCTTCGAAAGTCATTGCCGCGGCGCAGTTCAGGCAGGGTTCCTTCCGATCCTTGTATATCTCGAAGCAGGGTCGGCCTCTCCAGCGACCGTAGTCCATTTCGAACCTCGGATTTGCATCAACGATGTTGTAGTTCCGGTCGATGATGCTGATGGCGATGGGAACCTGGTCGAACAGATGGGCCCGAAGCCAGTCCTGAATCTCCTGGACGTGCATGAGCCGCTCAGCGGTCATTTTCCTGCCCCCCCAGCGCTGGATGGGAGGGAGCTGTGTTCCACAGCCATCCGATCCTCCTGTCTCCGATGCGGCTCCATGCGCCGCACGTCCTCGCGCCAATCCACGTCATGGCAGGTCATGCAGCGATTCAGGGTTTCCGGGTGCTCACCCTGCACCGCAAGCGTCTTCCGGTCATGGCACTCCACGCACAGACCGTGCATGGCATCCATGTATCCGACGGCATCTCCCCATCTACGCTCGGGCGCTTCGAGGAAAGCCCGCTTGGCGATCTCCTCCTGGTGGCATTCGGAACACTCTGTGATGGTCTCATAGCTCTTCACCTCGGCACCGTCACTATGGCACTCAACGCACCCTTCGTTTCCGCCAAGCCGTTCCACATGGAGCTCGTGATCGAATACCGACCGAGGCTCATACATGTCCCGGTGGCATTCGAAGCAGGAGGTGTTCTCGTCGAGGGGCTTTGTGAGGTGGTGACAGGTTTCGCAGAACCGCTCTTCGCCAAGTCTCTCGGCGTGGTCGTCATGATCGAACAGGACCACGTCCCGGTTCCGATTCGCGTCCAGCATCAGGACCCGGGTTGTACCCAGCTCCAGTGACCCGGCGAGGGCCAGATCCCGGGGCTCTCCTTCCCTGCCTGCGCTGATGAACGCCTCGACGCTCCGTGGCCCCTGAACCGGCACGGGAATGGACTCAACCCCTGCCACAGGGAGGAAAAGGAGCGCCAGGATCCCCCCGGACAAGGCCGCTACCGAGTAGCGCCGGGGGAAGCCCAGGGGGCCTGGCAGGAAGGAGGTGGTTGCCTCTGTTTGGTATTCGGGCGTCTCTTCCGGGGGATGGCCTTTCACGTCGTCGAAGACGTTCAGGTTCTCCACGAAGAAGAGGAAGATGAGAATGCCCCCGGCCACGATGCCGAAGCTCACGGCAAACTCTTCCCAACTGGGGAAGTAGCCCACCCCCTCGGGCCGGGCGAAGGCCACGATAGAAACGTCCAGGCGGTGCCAGATCATGCCGGTCACCACCATCGTCGCGGCGATTCCCACTCCCGCAAGGCTCTTCCTGATGGGTTTGAAGAGCATGAGTGCCGCCGGGATCACTGCACTGAAACCCAACTCCGCCAGGAACAATCCACTTTGCCAGGATCCGTCCAAAGCGGTTCCCAGGACCCCACGGATCGCCAGGTCCCCTACCCTGAGCACCACATAAATCCACAAGACTACCGAGGCTGCCAGCCCCAGGCCGAAGATCTCCCGGGCGTGGAGTTTGTGGCCAAGGAAGTAGTTGGAGAAGAGGGATTCAAGGACCACCGTCATCAGCCCCAGGCCCACCGCCGATACAAAGAAGAGGAAGTAGATGATGGGTGAGTACCAGAGGGGGTGGAGCCGGTAGGGAGTGATCAGGAAGAGGGATCCCAGGGACGACTGGTGAAGCGTGGAAAGGACGATTCCCGCGATGACGAGCAGGATCGAGACCCGCTTCAACGCCTTCAGAATGGTCTGGAAGAACGCTCCCTGGAACAAATGGTGCTCGAGCACGACCGGAAGGAACTCGAGCGTGAGCACGGTCAGATAGAGCATCACGCACGCGGCCACTTCGAAGAGAACCGAGTGGTACTGCCAATTGAATATTGGATGCCAGATCCGCCAGGGCAGCCCCAGGTCATAGAGAAGACCCACGGCGACGGCGACATAGCCAAGGAGGGCCGTGAGGATGGCCGCCCGAACGGAGGGGCGGTACCTCTCCAAGCCGAAAATGTAGACGACGCCCGCCAGAACGAAGCCGCCGGCAGCCAGGGCCACACCCGACATCACGTCGAAGCCGATCCAGAGTCCCCAGGGCGCCGCATCCGAGAGATTCGTGACCGCGCCCCGGCCGTGGGCGAACCGAACCACGGTCACGGCAGCCAGTATACCGACCAGGGCCCAAAGGATGGTTTTCAGGGTGGTGAGTCGCCTACTCATCGCTCTGCCCTCCCGCGGTAGGGTCCTCGACGGGTTCAGATACTTCACCCCGGGGATCGAGCGCCATGACCTCTTCCACACGAGCCTCGATCCGAACCTCCTCAGCAGCCCGGGCCGCCAGCTTCATGCGGCGGTTGATGACCCAGTAGATGCCGCCCAGGAGGCTCCCCATTCCAGCCACCATCCAGGGAACCTTCTGCAGTGCCGCGTGGGTGAGGTGGGGAAGGTCGGCATCTCCGAGGTTCTCGGCCCATCCGAGGA
>JBDRDQ010000227.1:0-3366 GCA_043820695.1 Gemmatimonadota bacterium
ATGAAACCGTAGTGGGAGTACACACCTATTTGCATCCGGGGGCCTACGTATGCCTCTCGGTAACGGATAACGGGGTGGGGATGGATGAGGCGACCAGAAACCGGGTCTTCGAGCCGTTCTTCACCACAAAGAAACCAGGGAAGGGAACCGGCTTGGGCATGTCCATGGCCTATGGGCTGGCCAAACAACAAAAAGGTTTCGTGAACGTATACAGCGAACCGGGCGAGGGAACGACCGTTCGGGTATACCTCCCCGCTGCCCAGGAACTCGAGGCCCTTCCGGTCCCTGTTCCCTCCTTTGGGAAGACGACTGCCGGCGGAGAGACCATCCTGATCGTGGAGGATGAGAAGGGGGTGCGTGAGGTGGCCCAAAAGGCCCTGGAGAGACATGGGTTCGTCGTGATGACCGCCTCGGACGGACTGGAGGGCTTGGAGCTGATCAAGCGACACCAGGGCCAGATCGACCTGGTCCTGTCTGACGTCGTGATGCCTGGCATGACCGGGTACGATCTTTGTCGCGAAGTGGCGGCACTGAAGGGTCCAAAGCCGCGCATCCTCCTTGCCACGGGGTACGCCGGCCGGGATATGGCCCATGTCAGGCCGGAGGGAATCAGAGTACCTGTCATTGAAAAGCCCTGGACCCTGTCTGGGCTCCTCACGAGAATAAACGAGATGCTGAGGGCGGAGGCCCCTACCCGGCACCTCGGAGGTCCGTCGTAGGGTCCTCCGGGTAGTGCTCAGCGAGGCACTCCTCGCAAAGGCCGTGAGTGAAGCGGGCGCCTGAGTGGGCGGCCATGTACACCTCGACCTGTTGCCAGTAGTTGCCCGAGTCCCGAATTCGCTTACAGTGCATGCAGATGGGTAAAATCCCCTCCAACGATCTCACCCGGGACAGAGCGGACTGGAGCTCTTCGATCTTGTCCGCCAGTTGGCGCTGGAGCTTGAGAACCTGGGCCCCCGCGTGGATTCGGGCTCGCAGTTCCGAAACCGCAAACGGTTTGGTCACGAAATCGTCGGCCCCGGCGTCGAAGGCCTCGACCAGGTCCTGGCCGCCCCGCCGGGCCGTCAGCATGATGAGGTAGGGTCGATGCCCTCCACCCCTTGCTCGTAAAGCCTCGCAGACCTCGGGACCCTCGAAGCCGGGCATCTCCCAGTCGAGGAGCGCCATCTCCGGCGGCTCCGAACCGCCCATGAGGTGCAGGGCCTCCTCTCCATTGTCGGTCGCAACGACCTCGTGCCCGAGTTGTCTCAATATCGTCCCGAGCATCGCCGTCGAAGTGGGATCATCTTCCGCGATCAATATCTTCATGGGAAGTTCTCCCTGAGTGTCTCCCTGACCCTGTGAAACTCCTTTTCGAGTTGGGCAAAACCAGGCCTCAGGGCGGTGGCGGCCTTTCCATTTCCTACCTCCTCCAAAGCCCCGGCAGCGAATGCAAGGGCCTCCGCCCCCACACTCCCCGCTGCGCCCCTGATAGTGTGAGCGGCCCTGCGCATCCTGACCAGGTCCATCTCTTCGACGCACTCTCTCAAGCCTTCGATTTGGCGAGGCATATCTGTTAGAAACACGCCTATCACTTCCCGAGCACCCTCTTCGTCTCCCTGAACCCGGTCCAGAAAAGCCGTCAGATTCCAAACCCCGGAGGATGCCTCGGTTGGGGCCCCCTCCACCTCTCGCACATCCCTCCCTTGCTCGTCCCTCCCTCCCCCGCCCTTAGGAGCCTCCCGGGTCAGCATCCGTGCCAGGACCTCTTCGAGAACCTCCATCCTCACCGGCTTGGACAGGTACGAGTTCATCCCGGAACGCAGGCACCGCTCCTCGTCGGTTTTGAGGGCGTGGGCCGTCATGGCAACGATCGGTATGGCGTGGTTCCTCACGGACGAGGCAGGATCTCTAATCACCTCCGTGGCCTCATAGCCATTCATCACGGGCATCTGGAGGTCCGTGAGAACAAGGTTGAAGTCCTCCGACTCGAGCTTTCGAATGGCTTCTCGGCCGTTTTCTGCTACGTCCATCGGGTACCCGAGCCTACCCAACATGAGCGCCGCCACCTTCTGGTTGGTCGGGTTGTCCTCTACCAGCAGAATTCTGGACCTGGCCTTTCTCTCATCGGCGGCGCTGTGCCCGGTAATGATGGGTGCCGGAGTGTCATCGGGTCCGGGGGGTGTCCTATTGATGACCGAGGTCAGGGCATCCAAGAGGTGGGCCTTCCGGATGGGTTTGGTCAGGTAGGCTGAGAACCCAGACTGTTCCAGCCGGGCCGCATCCCCCCGGACTCCCAGTGAGGTGAGCAAGATCAGGGGTGGGCCTCCATCCAAGCCAGGATCCTGGCTGATCTTCCGTTGCAGCGTCTCTCCGTCCATCCCCGGCATTTGCTGGTCCACGATTACCAGATCGAAGGGGTCTTGGTTCGAACATGCAAGACGGAGTTTGGAGAGGGCTGAGGGACCATCCTCAACCGCTTCCTCCCGACACCCCCAGGAGTGAAGTAATTGCGACACGAAGACTCGGTTGACCTGGTTGTCATCCACCACCAGCACCCGCCTGCCTTCCAGCACCTCGAGCTCAGGCCCGGGCACCACCTCCACTGGAGCCTGCTTGGCCAGGACCGCCGTGAACCAGAACTCCGACCCCAGCCCCTCTCGGCTCTCGAACCCGATTTCGCCATCCATCAGCTCAACGAGTTCCTTGGATATGGATAGCCCCAGCCCCGTTCCCCCAAAGCGTCGTGTCAGGGAGGCGTCGGCCTGTTCGAATGCATCGAACAGACGACGCCCGACGTTTTCCGGGATGCCGATGCCCTGGTCTTTGACTGTAAAAAACAGAGTGACGCTCTTCTCGTCCTCTTCCTCCACCGAGGTTTGAACGGAGATGTCCCCCTTTTTACTGAATTTCACGGCATTTCCGACCAGGTTGGTCAGGATCTGGCGCAACCTCCCCGGGTCGCCCCGAACCAGAGCCGGGACCTCCGGGGCAATGGCGTTGACCAGCTCAAGCCCCTTCTGATGAGCTCGGACGGCGAGGGAGGCCGTCAGCTCTTCAAGGGTTCTCCGCAGGTCGAAGTCCATAACTTCAAGGTCGAGCTTTCCCGCCTCGGCTTTCGAGAAATCCAGGATATCCTCGATGATCGCCAGGAGGGCCTCCCCACTGGCCTTTACCGTTTCTGTAAAGTCGCGCTGCTGATCCGTGAGCCCGGAGTCCAGAAGTAACTCGGTCATCCCGATCACCCCGTTCATGGGTGTCCGGATCTCATGGCTCATCTTGGCCAGGAATTCGCTTTTGGCCTCGCTGGCAGCTCGAGCTGCGGCTGCGAGTTCCGTGGTCTGTTTGGTCTCCTCCCTCAGTTTTCGGTTGGTCGCCCGCAGCTTC
>JBDRDQ010000228.1:0-3808 GCA_043820695.1 Gemmatimonadota bacterium
CCGATTTCCACCACCACCAGTCGCCCCACCAGCCTCCGGCCCGGGTGTAGTAGGGCCCCCAGCTTGGCGCCCCCTAAAGCCACCGTCAGGACGGCCACGACAGCATCCCCTGGGACCGCCCCGGTATCGGCATCCACCCCGGAAGGAATATCCAAGGCCACCACGGGAGCCTCGGCCCCGTTCATGCCCTTGATGGCGAAAGCCTGGCGCTCCCTCGGCGGCCCCGTGATCCCCGTTCCCAGAACCCCATCGACGATGACTTCAGCCCCGGCCAACTCTCCGGACAGACGGCCCATTTCCCCTTGGAAATCGGAGTCTTGGAGAGTCCGGATTCCCCAGCCGTGCAAGAGAGCCTCGTCCTCTTTCCTCTCTCCCACGAGGATGGCCGTCACCGGACGGCCCCAGGCCGCCAGATTCCTGAGAAGGACCAGGGCATCTCCTCCGTTGTTTCCGGTCCCCACCAGGGCGGTGACCTGGCCCCGAGGGTACAGCCGTTGAAGAACCAGAGCCGCTGAGCGCCCAGCATTTTCCATGAGGGTGGTTTGCGGGACGCCCACGCCATGTATGGCGAGCGCGTCGAATTCGGCGCTTTCCGTGCCGGTGGGGGCCCCGACGAGGGCCCGTCCAAAGGGACGTTTCGGAAGGTCCGGAGACGCATTCATCAGGATCCCCCGGGGTGGAGGGAGGATGGAACTGCCAAGTTTGAGAGGGCCCGGGAGATCCAGAAGGAAAACCCGGGCCCAGAGGGGGAACTACTTGTAGCTCTGACCGATGGTCCGGCCGAACGTGATCTCCCCGTTGTCGATCCGGATGTTGAACCCGCATTCGGGGTTCGAGCACACCCAGGCTTTGTAGCGAATGGGAGCCCCATCCCGTCCATAGTCCGAAAGAGGAATAAGGATCCCGTTATCACACTTCTGACACTTCGGATACCCGTTCACTTCCACCATAATCAACCCCTCCCAACAGCAGACAGGTCACGGGGCCCAACCTCGATCCAGTCCGGCGGACCCTCTGGTTGAATGCCCCCGGGTCAGAACCTCCCTCCCCAAGGGTATTCCCGTTCGAAGGCCTCCTCGAAGTCGAAGAGGTCCTGAAAATCTTCTCTGCGATCCTCTTCCTGCTTGACGAGGACCCCGCATTCCACCATGGCGAACACGATCTCCCCAAGGTCCTCGGTGCCGTGGATTCCCCAATGCCCGAGAACCGTTCGGGCCATGGGCCCGTACTGGTTCAAGGCCAGATCTCGGACCCCATGGGCCAGCTCCTCCCCGGAGATATGCCGGGGCTCTTCCAGCTTCGCCAGAACCGAGTGCAATGCTGAAAGCAAAAAGAGATAGGCCTTCCCATGGAACCTGGGATTCCGATCCTTGAGCCGTTCAAGAATCCCCTCGGCGACTTGCAAATCCGTCATACTTGGAAAAATACCCTCTTCCCCAGAGGACGCCACCCTTCCTGTGGCCAGGTGTGGCCCCCCGGTTAAGCCAGCGTCGCAAACTCCTGGTATAAGGGGAAAGCCTGACAGAGCTCCGACACTTCCCCCCTAACCATCCGAATCAAGCCCTCGTCGGTGGGGTTGTCCAGAATTCTCATGATCCAAGCCGCGATCTGCTCCATGTTCCCTCCGGTCATCCCGCGACTGGTCAGAGCAGGCGTGCCAATCCTGAGCCCGGAGGTCACGAAGGGGGAACGGGTCTCCCCGGGAATCGTGTTCTTGTTCACGGTCATCCCCGCTTCCTCCAGAGCATGCTCCGCATCCTTGCCGGAAAGGTCAGGATGACTTGGCCGCAGGTCGACAAGGATGAGGTGGTTGTCCGTACCATCACTCACCAGCTTCAGCCCGCGACTCATGAGCCCGTTCGCCAGGACCTGGGCATTGGTCACGATCTGCCGGGTGTAGTCACGGAATCCCGGCTCAAGGGCCTCTTTGAAAGCCACGGCCTTCGCCGCTATGACGTGCATCAGCGGCCCGCCCTGGGTTCCTGGGAAGACGGCTTTGTCGATGGCCTTCGCGTGCTCTTCCTTACACAGGATGAGCCCTCCGCGAGGACCACGTAGAGTCTTATGGGTGGTGGTGGTTACCACGTCGGAGTGGGGTACCGGGTTGGGATGCACCCCGGTGGCCACCAGCCCTGCGATATGCGCCATATCCACCATCAGCACCGCACCCACCTCTTTGGAGATGGAGGAGAAGGCTTCGAAGTCGATCACTCTTGGGTAGGCGCTGGCCCCGGCAATAATGAGTTTGGGTTTCTCCGATACCGCCTGGTCTCTCAGGGCATCGTAGTCGATTCGCCCATCCGAATCCCGGACCCCATATGCACCGACCTCGAACATGATGCCGCTGAAATTCACCGGCGAGCCGTGGGTGAGGTGACCGCCGTGGCTCAGGTTCATGCCCAGAAACCGGTCACCGGCTTTCAGGAAGGCCATGAAGGCAGCCATGTTCGCCTGCGCCCCCGCATGGGGCTGGACGTTGGCATGGTCGGCTTTGAACAGGGTCTTGGCCCGGTCGCGAGCCAGTTCCTCCACCACGTCCACATGCTCACAGCCTCCGTAATACCGTTTGCCGGGGAGCCCCTCGGCGTACTTATTCGTGAGGACCGTGCCCATGGCCTCCAGGACAGCCGGAGACACGAAGTTCTCACTGGCGATCAGCTCGAGTTGGGAGGCCTGGCGGCCAGCTTCGGCCCTGACTACCGCATAAACCGCAGGGTCGACTGCTCTCAGATTTTCCAACATGAAGAAAGCTCACTCGTTTCATTTATTTTTGGCGTCCGGCTGCCGGACCCCGAAGGGGGAGCCCGACAGCCGGAATATGACTGCATCAAGGACTGTGTCTAGCTGATCAGCCGCAAGACGTATAGTCCAAACATCCCAGCTCGGTCCGGTGCAGATAGCGAACATCTTCCATCCGCTGCTCAGCGGCCTTGTCCGCCCCTTCTGCAGTGGTGATCCCCTCGGCTTCGGCCAACTCCAGGATCCGGAGAAGGGTGTTGTAGATCTCCCCTGCCTTCCTCAGGCTCCGCTCGGCAGGCCAGCCCTGGATCTCGGCATAGACGTTGATGAGGCCACCTGCATTCACGAGATAGTCGGGGCCGTAGAGTATCCCCTTATTCTCCACATCCTTGGCATGTCGGGGCTCGGCCAGCTGGTTGTTGGCGCCACCCACCACGATGTCCACATTCAGAACCTTCAGCGTGTCATCGTTGAGGATCGCCCCCAGGGCGCAGGGAGCGAAAATGTCGGCGTCGACTCCGTAGATCTCGGTGGGTCCAACGGCCTTCGCCCCGAACTCCTTCACCACGACACCGACCTTCTCGGGATCGATGTCCGTCACGGTGAGATGAGCACCCTCCTCCGCCAGATCCTGACAGAGGAAATACCCCACATGGCCGCACCCCTGGACCGTGACATGCTTACCGGCCAGAGAATCGTCCCCGTACTTGTGGAGAGCCGCTGCCTTCATGCCCTGATAAACCCCGTACGCCGTGACCGGCGACGGATCGCCGGACTTGCCCATGAGCCCCACCACGTGGTCCGTCTCCATGTGGACGAAGTCCATGTCGGCGGGAGAAGTCCCCACGTCCTCTGCCGTGATGTACCTGCCGGCCAGCGATTCGACGGCCCGCCCATGGGCCCGGAAGATCATCTCCCGATCCCGGGTATTCGGATCCCCGATGATCACGGACTTTCCACCGCCCAGATTCAACCCGGCCAGGGCAGACTTGTAGGTCATTCCTCTGGCAAGCCGGAGGGCATCTTCGATGGCCTGGGCGTCAGTGTCGTAGTTCCAGAAGCGGGTGCC
>JBDRDQ010000229.1:0-4622 GCA_043820695.1 Gemmatimonadota bacterium
CCGGAGATGGCCTTTGGAGATGCGCGGTACGCTCTCCTCCTGCGGGACGTGGGGTCGGCCTTGAACCTGAACGAGGCCACGGAAGAGATGCTTCGTCAGTTTTTCGCCCAGGGCCTCGGGGTGGACTACGCTGAAGCCGACCAGTTGGCCCAGGCCATTCAGGATTGGCGGGACGAGGACGAGATCCCCCGCATCAACGGTGGGGAGCTGGACCAGTACCTGGAGGAAGAAGCACTCGTCCTTCCCCCGAACCGGGACTTCGTGGATGTCGATGAGCTCCGGCATGTCCGGGGCATGACCCCGGAGCTGTATGTCTTGGCCGCCCCTCACCTCACCCTCATCGGCGACGGGCAGATCAACCTCAATTCGGCCCCCGAGCCTGTTCTTCTTGCCGTGCCAGGGATGGATCCGGCCGGGGCCAAGTCGGTGCTCAACCTCCGGAACTCCGGATACCTGCCCCGAAGCGACCGGGAACTCCAGGCCCTTCTTCCGGGCATGGCCCAGACCATCGAGCTCATGGGGCGGGAATTCAGCAACCGGACTACCTATACCACCGACCAGGTGGAGATTCTCGCTCAGGGTTGGGTGGACGGGGGTGTGATTCAGGTCACATCCCGGGTAGTGGTTTCGAGGGGGAACAACGAGGCGGTCGTGGTCTGGCGGGAGGTCTTTTGATGGCCGTCCGAAACGGCATAAGAATCGGAATCGCCCTCGGGGATTCGGAAGTGGTAGGGGTCATCCTCGGGGGAAAGAGTGCCCCAACCGCCAAGGTCGCTGTGTCCTTGGGCGACGAGGGCCCCGAGGTCGGAGCCGAGCTACGCCGGGCCTTCGGTGAGCTCAAGGCGGCGCTGGAGGCGGCCTCGGGTCGCTCCACGGGCGGCGCGTTGGTGTATCTCGCCCTTCTCCCACCCCTGGCCGACGCCCGGTTGGTGCCCTTCCCGCCCATGCGGAAATCAGAGGTCGAGGCCGTGCTGGCGAGAGACGTGGCCCGGTACTTCCTGGGTGTGAAACGAACCCGGGTGGTAGGAGTCCGCCTTCCGAAGGGGAATGGCAACGGTGCCCGGAGAGAAGAAGGGCCTGCTATTCCCGTTCTGGCTGCGGCTGCGCCTCTGGGGCTCCTCGAAGCTACCCGGTCTGCTCTTGGCCAGACCGGGTGGCGGAGTGCGTCCTTCTCTGTCGCCCATGGCGCTTGGCTCGAGTCCGCACTGTCCGCAAAGGGGGCCCCTGCGAAGGCGGTGGTGTCCGTGATCGGGGGGACGGCACACGTCCTGCGCTTGGAAGGAGCTGATCCTGTTGCCGTACGGCAAGTCCCCTCGGTGGAGCTGGCCGCTATTGCCGACGCCGTAGGCGAAGGGGGAGGCCGAGTCCTGGTCCTGGCCACTCCCCAGGCTTTTGGGGACCTCAGTGCCGTGATGGCCAAACGTGGGTTGACCGCCTTCCGTGACCCGGAGGGGTGGCCGGCGTCTGAGGAGGGGACCGCCGGGAGGGCTGGGGCCACTGATCTGGAGCTGGTGCCTCCCACTCTGGCAAAGGAGCGGCGAGATAGGGGCAGGAGGAATGCCGTTTCTCTGGTAGGAGCGGCGGTGGTGCTGATTCTCGCCTCCCTGGGCGCCCAGCTCTGGGGCGCCCATAGGGAGTTGGGGGCGGTTCAGGAGCGGAGGGCCTCCATCCGGCCGGAGGTGGCCCCCCAGTTGGCGGCCCGGGACTCGTTGAACGGGCTGACCACCCAGATTCAGTCCATGGAGGAACTCTCCCGAGGCTCCCCGGTCTGGACCCGTTCCCTGGTGGAACTGGCTGCGCTCCTTCCCGAGAACACCTACCTGACAGGCTTCTTTGCAAGCGGTGACACGGTGGAGCTGGAAGCTGCCGGGGCCCAGGCAGGAGAGGCCATCCAGCTCTTGCGGGAGGCTGGGATCTTCCGGGAGATCAGGCTCCAGGGGTTGGTTGAGCGGGAGTTGGAAGGGGGGGAGACGGTGGTGGAGCGCTTCAAGCTCTGGGCTCGTCTGCCGCCTGCGGGAGGTGAGGGGGGGGGATCATGAGTCGGAAAGACACGCGAGGGTTCCTCCTGTTGAACGGTCTGAATTCACGTGATCGGCGGGCCATCCTGGTGGGGTTGGGCATCCTTCTCCCGGCGGTAGCCTATGTCCTGGGCGTGAAGCCCTATCGGGTGGCGCTGGATGGGGTCCGGGACCGGGTGGCGGCCGAGCGTGAGCTGCTGACAAGAGAGTTGGCCCTCCTGGCAGCTGCTCCGACACTTCCGGGGGAGCTCCAGCGGGCCGAATCCGAGGCGGCCGTATTCGAGGACCGAATGGTCCGGGCGGCCAGTGGCGTGCTGGCAGAGTCGGAGTTGACCGACTTTCTGGAAATATCGGCCTTCCGAAGCAGGGTCTTGTTGGAGGAAATCAGAGGTGGTGAGTTGGGAAGGGGGGAGGTGGCGCCCCCGGGGCTCTCGGTGGTTCGCCTGCATCTCAGAGGGGAAAGCGATCTGGAAGGGGTTCTGACCTTTCTGGATGAGATCGAGAAGAGCCGGCTCTTCCTGCGGGTGAGGGGACTGGCCCTGGAGCCGGAAGTGTCGAGGCCGAATTCGGAGAATAACGAGAACAACAGGACCACGACTCCCGTTCCGACAGGGGTCGTCGAATTCCAGTTGATCCTGGATGGTTTTGCTCGGGTAGAGGAGCGCGGGTCATGAGAAACTTCGGTGGAATGGCCTTGGGGATCGCGGGGCTGGTTTTTTCGGCTTCCGCGGTGGTCTTCGGAGCCACGGTGGTGAAGGCTTTTCGGGTAGAGGCGGTCCCGGTCGTTTCCTGGCCTGCCTCTCCGCCCGGCCGGGTCGCAGCGAACCCGGAAGGCTCCCTTCGAGGGATCACCTATCCCCTGGTTTCCAATGACGAGATTCTGGACGCGGTGAACCAGGACCTCTTCCAACCCAATCGAACCCCCTCCGTGGATCGGTACCTCCTGCCCAGTGAGCGAGCTTCGGTCCAGAACTCGAGCGATAACCGGCGGCAGAGGGAACCGAACCTCAGGATCGTGGGGACGGCCATCGCCGGGAATCTGGCCCTTGCCGTGGTGCAGGTGGGCGACTCCATCCCCTTCGCCGTTCTTCTGGGGGAAGAGGTGGATGGTTACCTGCTGGCTGCGGTGTCCGATGAAAGCGCGACCCTCACGGGGGATGGGGCAGAATTCACCTTCGCTGTGGTCGAGCCTCAGAGAGGAGGTTCATCGGGCAACGCGGACCGAAACACCCGTAACAGCCGGAACGGCAATGCCACCCAGGAGGCCGCACAGGCCCTCACCGAGAGAGTCCAGCAGATGCTCCAAGGGATGGGCAGGGGGCAGCTGGGGCGGGGAGGGCAGGTGCCCGGCCAGGTCGATCTCCAGGTTACTCCAGGGGGGGTGGTGATCCAGAGGGGAGGGGAGCTGCCCGGAACCGGGGGAGCTATCGTGCGGATCAGGCCCGGCGGTGGTGGGGGAGGGGATAGACTTCCATGACCAGGCGAATGAAGCTATCCGCGCGAGCGGTCCGTTGGGCCCTCTACTCTCTGGCCGGCTGGGCTCTCGTCCTGGCAGCCCCGGCACTGGCATCGGCATCGGCATTGGCCCCGGCATCGGCATTGGCCCCGGCATCGGCTCAGGAACCGCCTGCTCGCCGACCCGGCATGGTTCGCCCTCAAACCGTCCCCCAGGAAGGCGGCATCACCTTCAACTTCCAGAACCTCGACCTGGCATCCGTCATTACCGCCATGGGACAGGCCGCGGGCATCAACGTGTTGTCCACCAACCTGCCCGAGGTTCTGGTGAACTACCGCACGCCTCAACCCATGACCGCGGAACAGGTGGGTTTTCTGATCCGGGAGTTGGCTCAGCGTTACGGAGTGACGGCCTCCGAGCTGCCGGGGGTTCTCCTGTTGGAGGGACCCTTGGTCCAGGAAGGTGAGGTCGTGGCGCCCCGGCACCTTTACATCCACAGGCTCCAACACGCCAATGCCCTGGTCCTTTCCAGCACGCTCCAGGCCCTCTTTGGCGGGTCGGCGCCAATCGGGAGCAGTTCGAGGCAAACCACTCAGACCCTCTCCCAGCAGCTTCAGGCCATGGAAGCGCAATCGGCCCGGTCCATCCAGGGGGTTCAGGCCGGAACCGGGGGCCAGATGACCTTCGTGACGGCGCCCGGAGAGTTGGAGGGATCCGTTCAGATCGTGCCCGATGAGGTGACCAATTCCCTTTTGGTCAGGGCCACCACCGCCGACTGGGCCATCATCCAGGAGGCCATCCTGGCCCTGGACCTTAGACCCCTGCAGGTAGTCATCGAAGTGGTCATCGCCGAAGTGAGACGCACGGGGGAGCTGAATGTGGGTGTCGGGATCTTCGGCTCCGACGTGAAAGACGAGAGCGGAGAGGGGACCACGGGGCTCCTCCCGGTTTCGCCGTCAGCGGACGCCTTCACTCTGGATGTGCTCCGGACGGGGGACATCGATGTTGGGGTCACCCTCGCTGCCCTCTCCTCCACCGGGAACGTGAGGATATTGTCCAGACCCCTGATCCAGGCCCAGAACAACCAGGAGGCCCGGATCCTGGTGGGAAGTGAGAGGCCCTTCATCCAGTCTTCCTATTCGTCCGTG
>JBDRDQ010000230.1:0-20497 GCA_043820695.1 Gemmatimonadota bacterium
GGACTGGGCTGTTCCCTTCCTGCTGGTGGGGGAGGAGGTGCTGGTGGGTGGATTCGAGATTCCCGCTCGGTTCCCCACCATCATTCAAGAAGGGCTGGCTGCCGGAGGGATCGACCTTCCCCGCTATCCGGCGTTGGTGACTTTTCTTCAGGAACGAGAGATGCTGGATCCGGATTATCCGGATCGGCTCATCGCCCGCCGGACTGCCTCCCCGGAGGGTGAGCAGCCTCCGGCCCCAGGCGATTCGGTGGCAGCAGTGGAGGCCATGGCATCTGAGGAGCCCGTGCCCTCTGAGGACACCGTGGTGGCGGCGGACCCGGTCCCTGCCGAGGATAGCGTCGTGAGCAGCCCGGAGGATTCCATCGTGGCGAAGCCTGTTGACGCTGCCGGTGGGGAACGGGATCCTGGACCTCTGCCGGTCGAACCGGAGGCCAGGGTCGATTCCGCCGTATTACCGGTGACTGGACCGCCTCCCTCGCGAACGGGGGACTCCACTGCGGCGAACCTTGGTGCTCTGGGGTTGGTTGCGGCTGCCCGGGATATGGAGTCGATGACCCCATGGGACCGGTTCAATATGGATCCGACGGGGAACTCCATTTCGCTGTTTGTGCTCCTGGGGATGGTGGGGAGTCTGGTCCTCCGGGGTTATCCCCCCCGCGTGAAAGGAAGAGAGTGGCCCTCCTGGGTGATTCCTGCGTTGGTGTTGGTTGGGGCCGGGGTCGCATCATACTTGAGCTTCATCGAGGTGACGCAGGCGGAAGCGGTCTGCGGGCCTGTGGGTGATTGCAACACCGTCAACCAGAGTGAGTATGCCTTCCTCTTCGGGGTTCTCCCGGTCGGCATCTTGGGCCTTGCCGGGTATGGATTGATCCTGGTCCTATGGGTCCTGGGGCTTTCGGAGTCGGGCACCACACCGCGGATGGCCACACTCGGCATCTGGGGTGCTGCCCTCCTGGGCACTCTATTTTCGGTCTATCTCACATTTCTGGAACCCTTTGTCATCGGGGCCACCTGCGCTTGGTGCCTCACCTCGGCGGTAGTGATGACTCTTCTCCTTTGGGCAACGGCTCCCATGGCGGCCCGGGTTTGGCCCACGGTTGCTCCAACCGCTAATTCGGATTGAACTCACCATGACTTCAACGGAACATGTGTCCGGAGGGAAAGACCCGGCCGAGGGCCCGCCGTCCCCGTCCATGTCCTCGAGGGGGGAAGGGCTCTTCCGCTCCCATCTGCTTCCGCGGACGCGGGACGGATGGGTGGCAGTCCTGCTCTTCCTCGGCCTTTTCGCCCTGGTGGAGCCACCCTTCGTCCACGGAGTGGCGAACCGGATCGAGCCCTGGCTCCTGGGGTTTCCCTTCCTCTACACCTATCTACTGGTGGTCTATTTGGCCCTGATCGGCGTTCTCGTGTGGGCGCTGAGGCGAAACCTGTGATGGAGAGCCCATAGCATGGAGCCCTGGGTCGTCGCCACCAGCCTCATATTCGTCTATCTCCTGGTCACCATTGTCCTGGGTGTGGTTGCGAACCGACGCCTCACCGTGGATATGGAGGACTTCCTCCTCTACGGCAGGAAAGCCGGGTTCGTCGTCCTTTACCTCACGGTCGTGGCCACCTATCACTCGGCCTTCGCCTTCCTAGGGTCCGGCGGGTACTTCTACACTCACGGGATCGGGTTCTGGGCTGCCGGGACCTGGACGGTGTTGGTCGGGGCCATCACCTATGTTCTTGGGGGCCGCATCTGGGCCCTGGGGAAGGCCTTCCGGTACATAACCCCGGCGGACATGTTGGCGGATTTCTATGAGAGCGAGGCCGTCAGAATTCTCGTGGCGATCATCTCGGTCCTCTTTACGATCCTCTATATCCAGGTTCAGGCCCAGGGGCTCGGGTACATCCTTTCTGTGGCCTCCGGGGGCCGACTCCCCTTCGAGATCGGGACACTGATCCTGCTGGTAGTCGCCGCCGGATACCTGATGGCCGGAGGGCTTCGGGCCGTTTATTGGACCGACGTGGTTCAGGGAGTTTGGATGTACCTGGCAGTCTGGATCGGGGCCCTTTTCCTGGCCTTCAAACTTTTTGGTGGCCCCTTCCAGCTTTGGCGGCAGGTTGCCGCTGAGCGGCCGGACCTCCTGACACTGCCGGGGCCGGAAGGGTTCTTCACCCCCGGCATGTGGATCGGGATGGGGATCGCCCTCTCTTTCGGGATCATCTTTCAACCCCACATGATGATCCGGTACTACTCGGCGGTGGATGGGAAGACCATAAAATGGCTTGGGGCCACCACACCCATCTACCTGATGACCTTGTACATTCCCGCGGCTCTGGTAGGACTCGGAGGTGCTCTGGTCCTTCCGGACCTGGCCATCCCGGACCAGATCTTCCCGGAGCTTCTTTTCCAGTTTGCCCCGGCCTGGCTCACGGGGATCATCCTGGCCGGCGCCACGGCGGCCGCCATGTCCACCCTGGATTCCATCCTCCATTCCAACATGACCGTCCTTACACGGGACGTGTACCAGCGGTATGTTGGCCGGGATCGCTCACAAGCCCATTACGTCTGGGTGGGTCGGGGGATCGTCATTGCCCTTTTGGCCGTAGGGTGGGTTCTTTCCGTGAAGACCTTCGCCTTTCTCGTGACGCTGGTGACACTCTCCGGGTCCGGAGCCTTGCAGCTGATGCCGGCGATCCTCGGCGTGTGTTTCCCCAGCCGAAGACTGTTCACGAAAGCAGGAGTATTATGGGGCATGGGTACCGGCCTGACGGTCCTTTACCTCACACTCGTCTCCGCCTCGAACCCATTGGCGTCTCTTCTTGGGTCCCCTCACCCGATGGGGCTCCATGGGGCGGTTTGGTCCATTCTCGCCAACTTCGCTGTGACCATCATCGTGTCCCGTTTCACCCGTGCACCATCCCCCGAGACCGTCTCTCGGATTCACGGGGAGGTGGAGCGGTTCGTTTATGGGGGAGGGGAGTAGACCCCCATGGCGGATCCCATTCGACTCACTCTCTCGATCCTCGAACCCATTGCACCTTTTTGGGGACCTCCCGCACCTGGTGGGAGACCTTCAGGCTCGTCCAAAGAGGACCCCTTCCTGGTTCTTCAGGTGGGCCAGATGGTAAAGGGCCGAGTGACGGTGGAGGTTTTGGAGGACGTGGAGTTCAGAGAAGCCCAGGTCCGGTTCACCTGGCACACGGAGGGGAAGGGGAATCGTGTAACGGGGGAAGGGGGCACCGAGACCCTGGCCCGTGGTGGGAAGTGGTTGGCAGGCGAGACCCATGACTTCTCCTTCGAGATCCCGGCACCCTTTGGGCCGCTGAGTTACGGGGGGAAGATCCTGAGGGTTCTCTGGGCCCTCGAGGCTCGCCTGGATCGGTCTCTTCTCAGGTCCGACGTCGTGGAGGGGATCGCGGTCTTGCTTCAAGGGGTTCCTGAGCCGGAGCACGCGATCCTGGGGCCCGTGCCCCAGGAGAAGAGCCAACTGGAAGCTGTGAAGAAGGGGCGGGTAGGGGCCTGGGTTGCCGTCGGGACCATCTTCCTTCTCATTGGGATATTCTACGGTGCTGCACAGGGGTGGGAGCTCAGGGCGCCGGAAAGGATGATCGTCCTGCTCCTTCTCGGGGGTGGCCTCTTTATCACTCTGAGGGGATTTTGGGGCCGCCTGGGCAGGGGAAAGCTGGGGGAACCCACCGTGCAACTGAGCACTTCCGAGCTTCGCCGTGGGGAAGAAATCCGGTTCAGCGTCAGCATTCGCCCGGAACAACGGACGGAGCTTCGTTCGCTGGAAGTGATCTTGGAGTGCGAGGAGCGTGTGATCCAGGGTCATGGACAGTACCAAAGCCGCCACAAACGGACGGTTTTCGAGCAGCGTCTGATTTTGGCCAAGGATCTGGTGATCGAGCCCCATCGGGGTTTGAAGAAAAAGGGGACGCTCACCCTACCCCTTGACGCTTCCCCTTCCTTCGGCGCCCCCCACAATCAGCTCATCTGGTGGCTTCACTTCCAGGGGGACATCGTCGGGTGGCCCGATTGGAAGGAGCCGGTCCTCCTCACCGTTTGGCCCTAGTTCCCGGGCATAGTGAAGAGCTGGGCATAGAAATCGATTCCATACCACAGATTCCAAACTCTCAAATTCTCATCGGGTGCGTGCTGAAGATCGTCGTGGTTGGCGATGGGAACCATAAGAATCGGCTTCCGGAGAACGTCGGTGAACAGATAGAGGGGTAGGGACCCTCCTGAGCCGGGGGATAGGACCACGTCGTCGTTCCCGGCAGCTCGTTTTGCGGCGGCCACCACCTCCTGGAGGATGGGCAGGTCCATCGGCGAGCGGGCAGCCGGATACCCACCCTCCCCTGTCACTTTGGCGATCCTCGGGTACGTGAGGCGGGTCTCCATGTCCGGGTCTTCACGGACAATGTGGTAGCCCCGCATCCGGATATGAGCTTCCACCAATTCCCGCATGTGCTCGGGGTCATTCCCCTTTACCAGCCGGATGCCGAGGGCGGCTGTGGCGGTTGTGGGTATGACGTTCCGGGTCAGAGGCCCGGTGTTCCCGGAGGAGAGGCCCCGGACCGTCAGGGAGGGGAGCTGAAGTCGTTCGGCAAGGGTCTGTCCACTTCCCTCTGTTCGGGCCAAGCCCAGCTCCCGCATCAATTCCTCGTCATACCGGGGCAGCTTTCGAAGGGCCTCCATCTCCAAGGCTCCCAAGGGTTCCACTGTGTCATAGAATCCGTCGATGAGCACGTTTCCGTCATCGTCCTTCATGGAGGCCAGGAGGTTAGCCAACATCTGGCCTGGGACTGGAGCCCAGTTTCCGTAATGTCCGGAATGGAGTCCCCGGCTGGGACCGTAGACCGTGACCTCCATCCCGGTAACCCCCCGGACCCCGAAGCTCAACATGGGCCTCCCGCTCTGATGGACGGGCCCGTCGAAGAGGAGCCAAACGTCGATACCCTCAATGAGTTCCGCGTAGGACTCCAGGTAGCGACCCAGATTCGTGGATCCTGCCTCCTCCTCCCCTTCGAAGAAGAAGATGAGGTTTGATGTTGGCTTCACCCCGCTCTCCTTGAACGCCTCGAGAACCGGCAGCATCGCCCCGATGGGAGCTTTGTCGTCCCCTGCTGACCTGGCGTAGATGCGCCACTCGGGGTCCACTCCTTCTCCCGCCTCGGGAAAAGGTCTGCGTTCCCCGCCGGCTTCCATTGAACGGGTGTAGAGAACCGGGTCCCAGGGTTCATGAGTCCAATTGGCAGGGTCCGCAGGCTGGCCGTCGTAGTGCACGTAGAGCCCCAACGTCCGAGTCGCTCCCGGGGTCCTGATCTCTCCGTACACGATGGGATTCGCTCCCGGAAGGGTGAGGAGGCGGGCCTCCACACCCCTCGCGGCCAGGGCATCCCGGATGAACGTGGCGTTTGCCCAGATCCCGGCGGAGTCGGATGCCACATTGGGCAGGGAGAGGAGCTGTGCGTACTCCCTGAGAATCCTGGGTCCATGTGCTTCCCGGAATGTCCGGGCCACGCCGCCGCCGATCTCCTGGGCGGCGAGCGGGGGACTGGAGAAGAACCCTGCAATTACGACCAGGGCCAATGTGGCCGGCGCTGTGATGGGGAGTGGAAACCGACGCATTGGAGGCTCCTCCGGGGGGAGACGGGGTGGTGGTTTCGATCAGGGGAGGATAGGGTCTTTTGGGACGCTCTGCCAAGGGGCCACGGCCGGACGGGAATGCTCGCATTGCATCCCCGCTCCCGGGACCCGAGTTTTCCATCTCTTGTCCCCCTGGCGTCCCAGGTCTACAGTGCCCGCTGGCCAAACGAGGGCGGCCATTACATCAAACTTGGAAGTCACGGATAACAACCAAGGGAACACCCAATGATCATTCGACGTTACGGGAATCGCTTTCATTCTGTGGTCATCGACTTCGATCCTGCTGCCATGACGGAGGTAGGGTTCAGGAAAGACGGGAAGCGGGAGTGGGAGGCAGAGGAGTTCTTGGACGCTTACCAGATGGTCCGAGAGGAGGAGATCTCCGCTGAGGCAACCGATCCCGTGCAGGCGACGGCGGAGCGTATCATGCTTGATGCCCTGGAGGAAAAGTTCAAAGCGGTTCATGCGGGCCTGGAAGAGGGCCAGTACCTCAGCATCGAGAGCAGGACCGGTGTAGACCACCCCCGCACCCGCCATCAGCGATCCAAGATAGGTGATCAGGAATTCACCTATTCCTTGAACCACCCGCTCAGGCTCGGAGTCTGGGAGAAAAAGGCCGGTTGAAGTCTCCGGTTGAAACCACTGACCCGGATCGTCGTCCAGGAAACGCCAAGATGATCAACCTTCGAAGTGATACGGTCACCGAGCCCACCGCCGCCATGCGTCGAGCTATGGCCGAGGCCGAGGTTGGGGACGACTACTATCGGGAAGACCCCACTGTCCTCGCCCTCGAGGAGAAGGCGGCGAATCTATTCGGAAAAGGAGGGGCCATGTTCGTGTTCAGCGCGACCATGGCCAACGTGGTGTCGGTTCTTTCCCATACCAAGCGAGGACAATCAGTCATTCTCGAGGAATCGTCCCACATCTACAACAACGAGGCGGGCTTTCTTGCCGCATTCGGTGGCCTGACGCCGAGGACGGTCAAAGGGAAGCGGGGGCGCATGAGTCCTGCCCAGGTCGAAGCGGCCGTGTTCCCGACCGCTGTCCTCCACCCCCAGACGAGCCTCCTCTGCCTGGAGAACACCCACAACTACGCGGGGGGGGCGTGTCTGTCCATTGCCCAGACCAAGGCCCTGGCCGACACCGCCGTCTCCCTGGGGTTGAAGATCCACCTGGACGGGGCCCGGATCTTCAACTCGGCGGTGGCCCAGGGTGTGTCGGTAAGGGACCTCACGGCAGCGGTGGACAGCGTCACCGTGTGCTTGACGAAGGGACTTGGGTGCCCGGTAGGGGCCCTGGTCCTGGGGAGTGCGGGCTTCATCGCCGATGCCCGACGTTGGCGCCAGGCTGCCGGCGGGGGAATGCGCCAGGCCGGGGTCGTCGCCGCGACAGGGATCGTGGCTCTGGATACCATGGTTGATCGGTTGGCAGACGACCATGCCAATGCCCGACGCCTGGCCGCTCTCCTTGCAGAGGCCGGGTTGGTTCTGGATCACCGGCCGGAAGCGGTCGAAACCAATATCGTCTTCGCGGAGATCCCAGCCGACCTGATGGATGCGGAGGGGTTTGTGAGAGGGTTGGCGGCGGAGGGCGTTCGGGTCAACCCACCCAGGAATCGCCGTATTCGGCTCATTACTCACCATAACGTCAGCGCCGACGACATCGAGGCCGCCGGCGCCGCTGTTCGGAGGGTTCTGACTTCTAGAACTTGACCTGCATGACCACCTGGAAACGGGTGTCCGTCTCCAGTTCGGAATCGTCCCAGTTTCTCCGGTCCAGGTCGAGGAGGAGGATGTTTTGGCCTCCGAAATCGTAGCCGATCCCCCCGTGGATGCGGGTGAAGGAGAGGTCGGAGGACCCGGGGGTCCGGTCCAGGTCGTCGAATCCACCCAATAGGCGCCAGTTTGGCCCCAGGTGGTACTCTCCGAAGAGGGAGTAGCCCTCGTAGTTGGTGGCCTCCGATGGTTCGGTGGGTTCGGTCCAGCTACCCTTCTGATTCCCCTCTCCCCAGGCATATTGGGCGGTCACGGTGGCATCGGGGAACTGATAGGATCCCATCAGGTTGTAAGCCTGCCAGTTGGGGATCTCATCGTTCTCACCCCCCTGGTTCCCCTCACCGATGATGGCCAGGCCTGACAGCTGGAAGCCGGGGAGAACATCGGGGAGGGGACGGACCGTGAGTCGTCCTTGGATTGCCTTGTCTTCGTTTTCCTCAGCTCCGTGGTACCCGCCTCCGTTATACACACCGATGGCGAAACTCCCGTACCGTGCCGGATAGGAGGAACTGACCTCGCGCTTGTACTCGTCCGGAAGGTCATCGCCAATCCCCCCAGCCAGGGTGAGGCCGAAGTCGGCGGAGTTGAAGATCCCGGATCGCTCCATGAACATCTGATCCCGCATCCGGTACAGGTCGATGTGTTCTTCGAAGTCCAGCCATACCATGTGGACGATTCCACCTTCCAGTCCGACTTTGGTGAGGCTTCCCCAATTCCCAAAGTCGTATTTGGCATAGGCATACTTGAGCCTCACTTTCACATCACCCGTATCATCCTGGTGGCCGTCCATGGTGATGCGCGCCGACAGTTTCGGGAGGAGTTTCACACGGGTGGTGAAGTAGGAGCGAGTGACGGTGAACTCACTGAAGTCCGCACCGCCTTCCTCACCCATCTGGTAGGAGAGGTAGAAGAGGCCCTCGAAGGTAAGCTGGGGGAAGGGGTCGGAGGAACCTCCCTCACCCTGTTGGGCGGAGGTCTCGCCGACCGCTGCGAGGAGGAAGAACATGAGGAGGGTTAGACTTCGCGATGTGTTCACCGGAAATCCTTACGGCTATTTGGGGGCCCGAAGGCCAGTTTGCGATGTTTCGGCGTCCATTTCCGCAGCATGGGTGACCCGGTTCCGACCCAGTTCTTTGGACCGATACAGTGCCCGATCTGCTTCTCTGAGTATGTGCGATAACTCGGGTGCCTCGGGTCGGGGAAGGGCTTGCTCGAAGGCTACGGTCATGGCGCCGAGGCTCGCGGTGACGGACCGGTGAGGCCACTCGGCAGCCTCGATTGCTTCCCGGAACCGCTCCCCAATCACACTGGCCCCCCGCTTGTCCGTCTCCGGCAGAATGATCCCGAACTCCTCTCCGCCGAGGCGGGCCACGAAGTCGCTGCGCCTGGCGACTTCCTTCAGGATCTTCCCAACCTGTTTCAGTGCCTCGTCGCCAGGCAAGTGCCCGAAGTCGTCGTTGTAGTTCTTGAAATAGTCGATGTCCAGAATCAGCACCGACAAGGGCCGGGTGTGGCGAACGGAGACTTCCAGTTGGGCAGTCAGATGATCCATGAAGGCCCGGCGGCGTTTCAGAGTAGTGAGGTCGTCGGTCGCGATCCGCTCGAGGAGCCTCTCGTTTGTCCTTCCCAGAAGTGCGGCTTCTTCCGCCATGTCCTCTTCGGTTTGCTTCCGGACGGAAAGGTCCACCAGGGCGCAGATGACCATGGGGCCATCTGAGGTTTCAACGGGGCTCAGCCCGATCTCCACGTGGATCTCCGAGCCATCACGCGTGACCGCGCGAAGGTCCCGCTTTCCACCCATGGGCCGAGTCTCCGGATTGTTGGCGAAGCCGGCTCGGAGGCGCCGGTGGTTGGGTCTCATGCCTGAGGGCACCAGGATTTCCACGGGCTGGCCAACCAACTCCTCGGCTTCATAGCCGAAGAGCTTTTCGGCAGTCTGGTTGACCAACATCATGGTTCCGTCATGCCCGACCACGATCATGGCACTAGGAGCCGCCCGAATGGCCAGACGAAAAACCTCGGACTCCAATCGCGGATTGGTTGAGAGGGCCTCGGGCGAAGCCCCCCTCTTGTCTTTTGTCATAAGTGGGAAACCCCTCTTCACTGCCAGAGTTCACGGGTCGGCGCTAGAACCGGGAATCCAGGAGGGTGATTCCCAACGCCGGCTTGAAGGTGACGCCCCGTACCCCTTCTACCGGCATCATGGTGGGGAAGGGAGCAGGAACCCCGAAACTGAACCGGCCTTCTTGAAACCGAAGAAGGGAGGAACCAACGCCCTGAAACTCATCGTCGCCACCGATATCGCCTGAGACGGAACCGACGCGAGGGTTCCTTCCTGAGGTGGATTTGGCCCCGACCACCAGGCCCACGATGCTCCCGGCCAGGGGGATCCCCATCGCTACCTTTTCGTCGTCAGGTTGAATCAACAAGTCCAGTCCGGCTCCCGCGAGCCCCCCGAGGACCCCGGCGATGCTGATGAGCCGGGCTCGGTTCTGGCTCATGTTCCACCCCGGCGCCATGGTGGCAGTGGCCAGGAGCCCCGCATCACCGGCGAGAAGGGTGCTGGTGAGGAGTCCGTCTCCCTCCAGATCCGCCAACACTCCCCCGGCCAGTCCGAACCACGACCCCCAGAGGGCACCGAAATTCACAGCCGTGGCCACCCCGGAAGGAATCGGTTTTCGTGAAAGAATGGCGCCCGTGACCGTTCCGGCCAGGCCTCCGACTACGAAGGCCTTGAAGATGTCCGCGCCGTCGCGGCCACTCGTGTAACACAAGTCCAGATCGCACCGCTCCTCCTCCCCCCAGTCCAAGACCTCCATGAGCCCATATCCCTGCCAGGTGCCCCAGGCGCTGCCGAAGGTGATCGCCCTGACCTGCCCCTCGCTGAGAGGACGGGAGCGTGCGAGTGCCCGGCCACCTAGAAACCCAGCGGGCCCACCCAACAGGAGTCCGGCTCCGTAAGGCCCCGGGTCGTCGGCCCCCAGCGCCCCGGGAATGGCCACCCCCAGCCAGGCTCCGTAGGTGGTCGCCCAAACCATGAGCTCCACCTGAGAGTTCCGCCCGGGGCCCTCTCCGGGCGCCTCCTGGAGGGCTGCAAGGGCCTGGGCCCCGGCCCCGGTGTCCCCGTACCTCTCGCCGATGTAATGGAAGAGGGCTTCCGCAACCTCCCAACGCCCTTCGCTCTGGAAGGCCCGGGCTGCGTTCAACAGAACCGCGGCGCTGTCAGCCCGGGTGGCCTGGGCTTCCACGCTGGAGGGTAGCGACGAGCCGACTGAAACCAGGAGGAGGAAAACCCCGACAAACCGGGTCGGCATCGTGGGAATTCTGAGCATGGAGTAACCTGGGCAAAGAGAGGACGATCTTCTGCTGATAAACCGAAAGGGGAGGAGTGGATCCCTAAAAGCGCTGAGCCTTCCCGGGCTGAGTCGATTGCGCGGCCCAGTCGGAACACCGAATCTTCCCACACCGGGGCTCCCCGCCCCCTGCGGAGCCCCGGTTGATCCTGGTGCCGATTCGAAGAGGAGGTTCTCCATGGGGAGTCACGGTCACGGGCGAAGAGCCTTGGTACCGATTGTGGTGGTTCTGGCGGCAGCTCTGAATGCAGCGCCGCTCCAGGCGCAGGACTTCACCATCGAAGAGATCCTCTCGGCACCGATGCCGTCCGGTCTGGTTGCTTCTCCGGGCGGGGGAGCTGTGGCCTGGGTCCAGAGCGAGAGGGGGGTCCGCAACGTCTACGTGGCCACCGCCCCGGACTACCAGGGCCTGCAACTCACCGCCTACGCGGAGGATGACGGCCATGGATTGGGAAGCCTGCAGTTTACGGCCGATGGGGCCTCCATTGTCTATTCCCGCGGAGGGGATCCCAACCGCCAGGGACAATTCCCAAACCCAAGGAGCTTTTTGGAGACCTTCTCCGTTTCCTCCTACATCATCCCGGTGACGGGGGGTGAACCCCGGAAGCTCCCGAACAAAGGCAGCCTGGTGCTGGCTCCCGCTGGCTCCACCGCCATCTATGCCGACGACGGCGCTGTCCACCGGGTACGGCTGGAGGGCGAGGGAGAGCCGGAGAAACTCTTCGAGGTCCGGAATGGAGCAGGGTCGCTGACCTTTTCTCCGGACGGCTCCATGATCGCCTTCGTGAGCCGGAGGGGCGGGCACAGCTTCGTGGGGGTCTGGGCTGAGGACGAGGACGCAGTGCGATGGATGAGCCCGGGCTTGTGGACGGATGGCATGCCTGCCTGGTCACCTGACGGCACTCGGATCGCGTTCGTCCGGACCATGAACATGCCGGGACTCTGGCCATTCATGCCGGTGAGGGAAACGGTACCCTTCTCGATTCGAGTCGCCGACGTGGCCACCGGCGAGAGCCGGGAAGTCTTCCGGGCGGATGAGGGAAGGGGGAGCGCTTTTCACGGATGGGACTCCCAGAGACAGATCTACTGGGGCGCAGGAGACCACATCGTCTTCCCCTGGGAGAAGAACGGTTGGCTGAATCTCTGGTCGGTGCCTGCCCGAGGCGGTGAGCCAGTGGCCCTCACACCTGGAGAGTTCGAGGTCCAATTCGGTTCCGTCACGCCGGACCGCCGGGAGGTTATCTACGATTCGAACCAGGACGACATCGACCGAAAACACCTGTGGCGGGTCCCGATAGATGGGAGTGGGCCACCCCAACGGATCACCTGGGGGACCGGCATCGAGTGGTCGCCGGTTCCGACCTCCAGGGGAGATCTCGCTTTCCTGGCTTCAGATGGGACGACGCCGGCCCACGCCGAGATCATGGTGGGGGAGGCCGGACGCCGGGCGCTCCTGGCCGATTGGTTGCCCAATGAATTCCCTCGGGGCCAGCTGGTGCAGCCCCAACAGGTCCGGTTTTCCGCCTCCGATGGCTTGATGATCCACGGGCAGCTTTTTGTCCAGAACGATGTGCCGCCGGGCGAGCGGCGCCCTGCCGCCATCTTCTTCCACGGGGGATCGAGGCGGCAGATGCTCCTGGGATTCCACCACAGCGGCTATTACCACAATGCCTACGCTTTGAACCAGTTTCTGGCCAGCCAAGGCTACGTGGTCCTGAGCGTGAATTACCGTTCCGGAATCGGGTACGGCCTCGATTTCCGGGAGGCCGTGGATTACGGAGCCACTGGAGCCAGCGAGTTCAACGACGTAATGGGCGCCGGCGCTTACCTTCGTAGCCGTCCGGATGTCGACCCCGAACGAATTGGCCTCTGGGGTGGCTCCTACGGCGGGTACCTGACCGCGCTTGGCCTGGCTCGGGCCTCCGACATGTTCGCGGCCGGGGTGGATGTCCACGGGGTCCACGATTGGAATGTCGTCATCAACGGGTTCCGACCGGATTACGACAAAGGGCAGTGGGACGAGTTCTCGGAGCTGGCCTTCGAATCCTCCCCAATGGCCGACGTAGGGTCGTGGCAATCCCCGGTTCTTTTGATTCACGGGGATGACGATCGGAACGTGCCCTTCAGTGAGTCGGTGGATCTGGCGTACCATCTCTCAAAGCTGGGCGTTTACTTCGAGGAGTTGGTCTTCCCCGACGAAGTCCACGGTTTCCTGCTTCACTCCAACTGGGTGTCGGCCTACGAAGCCGCCGCGGATTTTTTCTGGCGGATGCTCATGGAGAACCAGGCTGGGAACCACCGTCGGGCGGTGAGGTGAGGCACGGATGTCCGCATACACGCGAGACTCCCTGGAAACCGCCCTTCTGACCGGTGGAACAACCCGCCACCTGTGCTCCCCCAGTCAAGCGGATCTGGTGGGCGCCCTGGTTCACCAAGAGGTCGTGGAGCCCTTCCTCGAATTGAAGCATGAGGCAGCCGGGGCGGGCTTTGACCTGAGGATCTTCAGCGGCTTCAGAAGCTTCGAGAGGCAGCTCTCCATCTGGGATCGGAAGGCGACGGGGGAGCTTCCGGTGCTGGACAGCGATGCTAAACCCATCGACATTCGGCCGTTGAGCGGGAAGGATCTGGCCTTCGCCATCCTCCGTTGGTCCGCCCTGCCCGGTGCGTCTCGGCATCACTGGGGAACCGATCTGGACGTCTTCGACGAAAATGCCCGGCCCGAAGGATATGAGGTCGATCTCATTCCTGAGGAGGTGGACTCCGGTGGGATGTTCGGCCCGTTGCACGGCTGGCTGGACACACGGATCTCGGCGTCGACCGCTTTCGGGTTTTTCCGGCCGTACGATCGGGACCGAAATGGCATCGCCCCGGAACGATGGCATCTGAGCTGCGGGCCGGTGGCGGTTTCCTTCCAGCAAGAACTCACGGTCCAACTGCTTCGGGAGACCATCCGGCATACAAGCATGGAACTGAAAGAGGTGGTCCTGGAGCATCTGGACGAAATCCACACCCGATTTGTCATGAATATTGGCGGGCGACACCCATGAAACTCCGTTCTCGGCAGGACATTGGCTCCATTCTCTGGGATCCCCAACCCTACGGGCGCTCGCATCTCGGCCTTCCGCTGGAAGTCTGGCGTTCGACCGGCCGATGCGAACTCCTGATCCACGCCGGCATCCATGGCGAGGAAGGGGAAACGACGGTGGCTCTTTCTCGAGCCCTTCGCCTCCTTTCGGAACCCTCTCCCAACTGTGCGGTGGTCTTGGCGGCGAATCCCGACGGCCTGATCAGGGGCACCCGGGGCAATGCCCGCGGCGTCGACCTGAACCGCAACTTCCCGACCCGGGACTGGAGCCCGGCCCCGGTCATGCACCGGTCCACAATGGAGGACCCAAGGGACGTTGTGTTGAGTCCGGGCGCTCACCCGGGCTCCGAAGTGGAGACCACCGCACTCATCAGACTCATCCGGGAGCTGGAGCCGGAGGCCGTCGTCGCCCTCCATGCCCCCCTGGCGTGTATCGACGACAACGAAGCGGGCCCCCTGGCCCGGTGGGTGGCGGAGAGGACCGGGCTCCCGCTGGTTCAGGATGTCGGCTACCCTACCCCCGGTTCATTCGGGACCTGGGGGATGGAGCAGGGTGTCGGGGTGGTGACCTACGAGTTCCCCCTGACCTCGAACGACGTCCTGGTCCGGGAGCACGTGCCGGTGCTGGCGGAACTGCTGGCCGGAGATGCCTCGTGGTCCTGAACTACATCTGGATCGCGTTTTTCTTGATCTCCCTCGTTGTGGGCTTCGTTCGACTGGTATTTTTCCACGACACCGAGATTTTCACCGCGATGGTGAACAGCACCTTCGAGATGGCGAGCGTCGCCGTGGAAATCTGCCTGGGCCTGATCGGCGTCCTCACCCTTTGGCTGGGTTTGATGAAGGTGGGGGAGAAGGGTGGGGCCGTGAACGCTCTGGCTTGGGTGGTACGCCCCTTCTTTCAGAAGCTGTTTCCTGAAGTGCCCAAGGACCACCCGGTTCATGGATCCATCATTATGAACTTCGCGGCCAATATGCTGGGGCTGGACAACGCGGCGACACCCCTGGGCCTGAAGGCCATGCAGGAACTCCAGGTGCTCAATCCCGACAAGGAGACGGCTTCCAACGCCCAGATCATGTTCCTGGTGCTGAACACCTCGGGACTTACGGTGATCCCCATCAGCATCATGGTTTATCGCGCTCAGATGGGGGCCGCCAATCCGTCCGACATCTTCCTTCCCATCTTGCTCACGACATTCTTCTCCACTCTGGCCGGCCTGGCGGCGGTGGCCCTCGTTCAAAAGATCAACCTTCTCGACAAGACCATTCTTGCCTATCTGGCGGCGCTGACGGGGCTGGTGGCCGCGACCATCCTCTACTTCTCCCGCCTCCCACAAGAGCAAGTCGAGACGGTATCCAACGTGGTGGCCAACGTGATTCTCTTCGGCATCATCGGCGGCTTCATTTCCCTGGCCTTGATTCGAGGGGTCAACGTGTATGAAGCCTTCATCGACGGAGCCAAGGAAGGGTTTGCGGTCGTCATCAAGATCATCCCCTACCTCGTTGCGATCCTGGTGGCCATCGGCGTATTCCGCGCCTCCGGGTCGCTGGACTACCTGGTGGCCGGTATTGGCCAGGGCTTCGCATTCGCAGGGGTGAACACGGACTTCATCGAGGCGCTGCCTACGGCTCTCATGAAACCGCTGAGCGGGAGCGGAGCCAGGGGCATGATGGTGGATGCCATGCAAGTCCATGGTGCGGATTCCTTCGTCGGTCGCCTCGCTTGCACCTTCCAGGGGGCGACCGATACGACCTTCTACATCATCGCACTCTACTTCGGGTCCGTAGGGGTAAAGAGGACCCGGTACGCGGTGCACTGCGGGTTGTTCGCCGACTTCGTTTCCATCGTGGCCGGCATCTTCATCGCTTACCTGTTTTTCCATTAATCCCTGTTTTCCCGACAGACGCCAGCCAAAAAAACAGAAGAGCCCCGCGTTTCCGCGGGGCTCTCGTGCAATGCAACGGTACTGCAATGAAGCTTATCAGGCCTCTTGGCTCTGGTAGTAGCCCATGAGGATATTGGCCACCTCCGGCCGGGCGAACTCCAGGGGCAAAGCTTCGCCGGCGGCGAGCATGGCCCGCACCTTGGTGCCGGACAGCAGGACGAAATCATCCTTGGTGTGACCCTCGGGGGCCTCATTCATCATGGTGACCTTGCCGAGCTTGGTCGAGTAGGCGGTGTGGTCGGCCTCGAAGATCTTGATCTCCAGGGCGCCCTCGGGGACCTGGTCACGGAAGATCGTCTGCGCGTCGAAGGGCCCGTAGTAGTCACCCACCCCAGCGTGATCTCGACCGACGATCAGGTGTGTGGCTCCCATGTTCTGGCGGAAGATCGCGTGCAGCACCGCCTCCCGGGGACCGGCGTAGAGCATGTCGAAGCCGTAGCCCGTGATCTCGCAGGTGTTGGGCGGGAAATAGAGCTCGACCATCTTGCGGATGGCGGCGTCCCGGACGTCGGCCGGGATGTCACCGGGTTTCAGCTTGCCCAGCAGCATGTGGATCACGGCGCCGTCGGCATTCTCCCGCTCCATTGCCATGCGGACCAACTCCTCGTGGGCGCGGTGCATGGGGTTTCGGGTCTGGAATGCGACCACCTTCTTCCATCCGTGCTTCTCGATGGACTCGCGGATCTGCATGGCGGTGCGGAAGGTCTCAGGGAACTCAACGTCGAAGTATGAATAGTTGAGGACCTGGATCGGGCCGGAGATCAGAGTGTTCCCTACCGTGTTGAAGGCCTGGACCCCGGGGTGCTCCATGTCATCGGTGCCGAAGATCTTCTGGGTCATGAGCGCCATTTGGTCCGCAGTCGCGGTTTGGATCGCCGCGACGGTCTGAATGGCGATGACCGGGTTGCCGGCCACGTTGGGATCCAGGAGGGCGATTCGCATACCGGCCGTGATGCCCGATGCGTTCTCGACCACGTTCAGGATCGGAACCGGGAAAAAGAGCCCGCCAGTGGTCTTCATCTTCTCGGCAATGGCCAGTGAGTCCTCGAGATTCATGAACCCGGTCAGCGGGTTGAAGTATCCGGAGCCCATCATCACCGCATTGGCCGCGGCGGCAGACGAGACCACGATCGACTTCAGACCTTTAGCCTCCTCGATCAGTGCTGCCCGCTCGGCGTCGTCGGCCACATACAGGGGGTTCAGGGTATCGGAGCCATGTGGTTTAAGCATTCTTGAATCTCCCAATCGGTTCTTTTCACGCCTCTCTCGAGGCTGGTTTCACATCGGCTATTCAGCGCCGGTTGTCATCCATTAGTAAACTAGGTCAAGTAAGCACTGGGGACTATGGGCCCACTCCTTGTCCGCGCCTTCATGCAAGGTCCGAGCCTGAAACGCCTACAAAAATTCGGCGAAGAAGTCATTCCCCTTATTGTCCACCAGAATGAATGCCGGGAAGTCTTCCACCTCGATCCGGTAGATGGCTTCCATGCCCAGCTCCGGGTACTCCAGAAGCTCCACCTTCTTGATGTTTTCCTTTGCCAGGACGGCGGCGGGGCCACCGATGGATCCGAGGTAGAAGCCTCCGTGTTTCTTGCATGCCTCCGTCACCTGCCGGCTCCGGTTTCCCTTGGCGATCATGATCATGGAGCCGCCCCGGGATTGGAAAAGGTCTACGTAGGAGTCCATGCGTCCCGCGGTCGTGGGGCCGAAGGACCCTGACGCCATCCCCTCCGGGGTTTTTGCGGGCCCCGCATAGTAAATGGGGTGGTTTTTCAGGTATTGGGGCATTTCCTCACCTGAGTCCAGGCGCTCCTTGATTTTTGCGTGGGCGATGTCCCTGCCCACGATCACAGTCCCAGAGAGGGCAAGCCGGGTCTTTACGGGATGCTTGGTCAGCTCGGCAAGGATCGCTTCCATAGGCTGGTTCAGGTCGATGGCTACCACGCCTTCCTCGCGGCGGGAACGGTATTTCTCGGGGATAAACCGACCCGGGTTCCTCTCCAGCTCCTCAAGCCAGATTCCCTCTCTATCGATTTTGGCCTTCACGTTTCTGTGGGCTGAACAAGAGACGCCCATGCCCACCGGGCATGAGGCACCATGGCGGGGTAGCCTTACCACGCGGACGTCCAAGGCGAAATATTTCCCGCCGAACTGGGCCCCGATGCCGGTTTCTTGGGCGGCATTCAGAAGCTGGGCTTCCAGCTCGACGTCCCGGAAGGCTTGTCCCAGGTCATTCCCCTTCGTGGGCAGTTCGTCCAGGTAGCCGGTGCTGGCCAGCTTCACCGTCTTCAAGGTGGTTTCGGCCGACGTCCCCCCGATGACGAAGGCCAGATGGTAGGGAGGGCAGGCCGCCGTGCCCAGCGTCTTCATTTTCTCCGTTAGGTAGGGAATGAGACGCTCCGGGTTCAGGAGCGCCTTCGTCTCCTGGAAAAGGTACGTCTTGTTGGCGGAGCCACCGCCCTTGGCCACGAAAAGGAACTTGTACTCCATGCCGCTGGTGGCCTGGAGGTCGATCTGGGCGGGAAGGTTGTTCCCGGAGTTCTTCTCTTCGTACAGGGAGAGGGGAATGGTCTGGGAATACCTGAGGTTCTCCTGGGTGTAGGTCTGATAGACCCCCCGGGCGAGGGCTCTCTCGTCTCCCCCGCCGGTCCAGACCTGTTGCCCTTTCTTTCCTGATATGGTGGCTGTTCCCGTGTCCTGGCAGAAGGGAAGAATGCCGTCCGCGGCAACCTCGGCGTTCCTCAGCATTGCCAGGGCCACTCCCCGGTCGTTGGGGCTCGCCTCGGGATCGTCCAGAATGGCCGCAATCTGCTCCAGGTGCTTGGCCCGAAGGAGGAATGACACCTCCCGCATGGCTTCCCGGGCCAGGAGGGAAAGGGCTTCCGGTTCCACCTTCAGGATTTCCTTGCCTTCGAAATCTCCGATGGAAACGTGCTCCGACGTGAGGCGCCGGTAGGTGGTGGAGTCACCCGTGAGAGGAAAGGGATCTTGATAGGCGAACTCGGCCATTTTTGGGCTCCTCGTGCTTGAATCCTAGATGTCATAGTACCGGGCCACTTCCCAGGGATGGGGGACGGCCCGCATGTCTGCGATGTCTTTCCGTTTCGTCCTTATCCACTCGTCCAGGAGGTACTCCGGGAAGATCCCGTCCCTTGTGAGATAGTCCCGATCCGTCTCCAGGGCGTCGAGGGCCTCATCCAACGACTCGGGGAAGGACCTGATGCGAAGGAGCTCCTCCTCAGGGAGTTCATAGAGGTTCGTTTCGTAGGGCCCGAACCCTTCCTTGGTGGGATCGAGCTTCCTTCGAATCCCGTCCAAACCCGCCAACATGAGACCGGCAAAGGCCATATAAGGATTACAGGTGGCGTCGATGGTCCGGAACTCGAACCGGCGCTCGCTCGGGTCCTTTACATATCCCGGAATCCGGATGGCAGCGGAGCGATTGCCTTCTGCGAAGACGGCCTTCACCGGCGCCTCGAACCCCGGGACCAAGCGCCGGTACGAGTTGGTGGTGGGGTTCGTAAGGGCCAGGAGGGAGGGAGCGTGGTCCAGAATCCCCGCGATATAATGCAGGGCGATGTCGCTGAGTTGGTATAGCCCATCCTCGTCGTGGAAGACGTTCACTCCGTCACGGGTGAGGAGATGGTGGACGTGCATTCCGTTCCCGGGCTCCTCTGAGAATAGCTTGGGGAGGAAGGTGATGATCTTGTTCCTCTTATTGGCGATCCGGTGCGCCAGCATCTTCGCCAGGACCGTGCCGTCGGCCATCTCCTCGATGGGGGACAGGTTGAACTCGATTTCGGCCTGTGAGCTGCCCACCTCGTGGTGGTGGTACTTCACGTCCAGCCCCAGCTTCCGGTAAACCGAGACGATCTCGCAGCGGATGGAGAAGAGGTGATCGTTGGGCTCAGCCCGGAAATAGCCGCGCTTCGGGGCGATCCGGTACAGCTCCTCCCCCCCGGGGGGGCTCACCATTTCCGAGGTCTCGACCCTGAAAGACTGCTCCCGAGGAGTCCGTACGCTGTAGAGCTGGTCAATGACGTGAAACTCCAACTCCACGCCTACCTTGGCTCCGTCGGCGATTCCTTCCTTCTCGAGGAGCTTCAGCGTCTTGGGAACCAGGTGGCGGAGGTCCTGTCTGAAGCGGGCGCTGTTCTCCACCTCCAGCATGTTGCAGAAGAAGCAGAGGACGCGGTACTCCTCGTCGATGGGGTCCTCGAAAGCGTAGCCCAGATCCGGTTTCAGGATTTTGTCGGAACGGTTCACCTCAGCGAAGCCGAAGTTCGAAGCGTCGAAGCCGATACCGCTCTCCATGATATGTTCGGAGAAGGTCTCGGCGGGGATGGAGACGGAGCGTAGGCGCCCATCGATGTCGCCCAAAAAGAAGTTGACGTATTCGATGTTGCGCTCCGAGATGAACTTCTTGACCTCGGATACGTTTGCAAAGGAAAGCATGGTTTCTCCCTGAGTCCAACGGTGACCCGGATCGCGGTGAAAACGAGGTGCGAAGTCAGGGCCCTAGGTTAGGGGGAGAGAGGATACTGCCGGGGTGGAAGGGGGGGCAACAGGGGAGGGGCTGAAGGTCCCCCAGGGAGAGCCTCAAGGTCCGGGCTTTTTCTCCATCTTCACCACAGGGGCCCTATCGCTGTCGCCCGTGCCATGCAGAAAGGATCTCCCGCTCCCGCTCGGGGGAGATGCCGGCC
>JBDRDQ010000231.1:0-5728 GCA_043820695.1 Gemmatimonadota bacterium
ACGAACCGGCGTGCCCGGTCCCTGGCCTCCATCATCCGGTCCACGTCGACCGTGGAGGCAGCGGCCGGTTTTTCCAGCAGCACATGGCTTCCATGCTCCAGGGCAAGGCAGGTCTGCTCGGTGTGGAGGTGGATGGGGGAGGAGTTGACGGCCAGCTCGGCTTCATGCCGATCATAGAAGGCCTCCAGGGAGGGATAGACGGGAATCCCGCGCCCCTCCACCTCCCCCAGGCGGCTGCACGCGTCCGGCCGGGGATCCACCGCCCCCACGATGCGGCACTGGGCCCCCTGAGGCTCGTCCAGGAGAGCCGAGAGATAGACCTCCCCGTAGCCTCCGATTCCTACCAGAACCACCGTCAGGGGAAGGTCCATCACTCTTCCATGAGGTCGACCTCCCGGATCCGGCCGGACCGGGGCGCGATGCGCAGGGTCTTGATCTCGAAGGGTCTCATCCGGAGCCGCCGCTCGAGGCCCAGGAACCCCAGAGAGAGGGTCGTGCTCCGGGTCTGCCCCGTGGGCTCGAAGAGGCGAAGGATCAGATCCTCCCCCCTTTCGGCCTTCTTGAAGGCCGTCACCTGAACGGCCATGCCGGTGAGGGTCGGTCCGGCGCCGATGATGGGCCCGGCGCTGTTGGTTGCCCCGGCGCCACTGGCGGGCCCGGCTTCGAGAGCCAGCCGGGTCCCCATGGAGACTTTCTCCCCCGCAGGCCAGTAGGCCAACGCCACGGGCTCCTCGTTGTGGGCCAGGGCCTCCCGGTCCACGACGGTGAGGCGCTCTCTGGAGGGTCCGGCGTTCATCCAGAAACGGAAGAGGTGCTCTCCCCGATCCATCCTGGGTGTGAATCGGTCTTGTTTGACGATGGGCCGCCCCGTGTCGCTGGGATGCCCGGCGTGGGCCGGGGCTCTCAGGAGGGAGAGGCGGAGCTCTCCTTTGCGGAAGTCCAATCCGTAGGTCGCGTCGTTGACGACGGTGAGGGTGTGAGCTTCGTCATCGGACGTCGCCGCCACCCACTTCTGGGCAACGGTCTCTTTTCCATCGGAGGGAATGCCCTGGGCGCCATACGCCACCTGGCCCAGAGCCGTCCCCTTCTTCCAGGGCGTCGGGAAGGAGAGCTTCAGCATCCGGTCCTTCTCCTGCCAAAACACCCGGGTTTCGATCTCCACCTCGGTGCCCTCCCGGGGGAGCTTGTATCGCTGGCAGAGGGTCGAGCTCCCGTAAGAGAAGAGAGCCTCCACCACGGTCCGCACCGGACCGTCCTCAATGACCCTCACCGGAGGGAGCTCCGTGGCCGAAACCCCCGCGAAGCGGGCCGCCTCCCGGGCGGTCATGAGGCGGAACCGTCCTGCAGGTTTCCGGAAACTCCTCACATTCATCCCCCAGGGGTTCGCATCGTCCTCCATGACCAGAGGCCGAAGGGCCCCGGGAAGAAGATGGTCCGCTCCTGCCACCCGGTAGCGGTCCAGGAGGCCGGTACGAGCGTTCACCACCACCTCCACCTCTCCGGTCTGGAAGCGGAGCGTCCCTCTTCGGAACCGGGCCCGGGCGGCCGGTTTTTTCTTCTTCTTCTCGAAGCGGCAATCGAACCGGCTCATCTGCCCGGGTGGGAGCGTAGCCCGGAAGACCACCCGCTTGCGGTGGTCCTCGTTGATGTTGCTCTCCTCCTCCTCCCCCTGGGCCGGGAGGTGAACCCGCCCGGCCCTGACCGTGGGGATGCCGTACTGGGAAGGCCGGTCCGGCCAGGCCGGCTGGACCTCACACTCCACGACGGTTCGGAGGGGATAGGGGTGCGGGTTGAAAACGAGGATGGGGTGGGTGTTCTCGACTCCGGGACCCTGACCTGCCGACAGGGCGAAGAAGGCCCGAGTAGCGACCCTCCGCGCCAGGGTGAGGCCGAAACCAAGCTCCTCCAGCGCCGTTTCCTCTCCGGACGGAATGGAGGTGCCCCCCAGAATGTCGTGGAACTGATTGGCGAGGAGGGCTTGGGTCGCCCCGTTCAACTCCTCCCGGGGGTAGGTCATCCTTCCCTGGGCCCAGGCGGTGGCGGCCATCTTCTCGGCTCGGAAGAGGGCGTTTTCCAGCCGGCGGTGTTGGCGCTTGAGACGCATGCCGGAGGTGTAGCACCCCACCGCCCACGGGTTGATGTCTCCCTCGTGCCGCGGCAGGTCATTTCCCAGGGCGGTGAGGTCGGCGAAGAACGCCTCCGGGGTGGAGTGGATGACGCGGGCCTCCCGGGTTTCCGCCATGAGGGCCCCGATGTCCCGAAGGTCCTGGCGGGAGGGGCCACCTCCATGGTCCCCGACCCCCCAGGGAAGCTGGCGCACGGTTTTCTCCGCGTCCCGTTCCATCCACTCCCGGATCTTCGCCCGAGCCCCGCCGGGAGGAGAGTTGTAGTGGGATTCCGCCAGTGCGGCCGTGACCTCGGACCCGTCGAACCCGACCCAGGTGAACTCTGTGGCGGGGGTGGATCCCTCATGGAGCTTCGGCCGGCAGAAGAGGTAGGCGTCGTATCCGCTCCGGGCCAGGATCTGCACGAGCCCCCTGGAGTGGCCGAAGGAGTCCACGTTGGCGGCGGCGGTGGGAGCCACACCGAACTTCTCCTTGAAGTAGCGCATTCCCACCAAAATCTGTCGGGTGAAGGACTCGCCGGAGGGAAGATTGCAGTCCGGCTGGAGGTACCACCCTCCCATGATGTGCCACCGGCCCGAGGCCACCAGTCGTGAAATGCGCTGAAAGAGAGGAGGGTCGTACTCCTCGATCCACTGGTAGAACTGGACCTCGTTCCGGTTGAAGACGAAACCCTCCACCTCTTCCAGCAGGTCGCAGACGGTCCGGGCCAGCGAGAGGGCCTCTCCGGCTCCCTCGGGCCACTCCCAGAGCCAGACGGGGTCCAGGTGGGAGTTGCAGAGGAGGTGGACGACCGGGCGAGGGGGATCGGAATCCATGGGGTCGGCAGTCTCCTAACAGAGGACCTCTACCCGGAGGTCCGAGTGGGGGAAAGGAAGGCGCACACCCTCGTCTTCCCAGGGGAGATCCTCCCCGTTGGCCGTCGCGCCACGGGCCTCGGGGGACGGTGCGGGCCTCACCACCAGGTGCAGGTGGTGGGCCCTCAAGCGCAAGCTGGCCTCCATGCTCGTAACCCCCTCCAACAGGTGGGGGCGAAGGGTGATCCCATGGAGGTCGGGGCGGACGCCCAGGAGGTGGTGAACACAAAGAGTGATCATCTCAGCCCAGGTCCAAGGGGTGATCCCCACCTGGGGGTACGGAGGGGAAACGCGGGGACCGTCGTTCTCGAACCAGCTTCCGGCCCGCCCCCCCTGGGTATTGAGGAGCCATTCCAGGATCCTCAATACCCGGTCGCCCGCCCCCGCCTCGCTGTAGGCCCGTGCCACGAACAGGGAGGCAAAGGGCCAGGCACCAGGGGAATCGGGCTCGCTGGAGGTGTGGTACCGCCCGTATCCTCCCCCCTCCCAACTCTGGTTCCAGAGCTCCTCCACATGGGCCAGGGTGGTTCGGGCCAGCTCCCCCCGGGGAGGGATGAACGCGTGAGCGATGGGGAGTACGGAGGAGGTATCGGGGTCGAGGAGGTGAGGTCCGTCTTCCAGGAGGGGGGTGCCCGGCGGGAGCCCCAGGTCCAGGCTCGTGCGGATAGTCCGCTGCCAGGCGCCGTCCACTCCCCGGCGCTTGATGAGATGGCCTTCCTCCACCAGCCGAAACCGGGGGTGTTCCAGGATGGCGTGCTTCAGGGCTGCGGCAGCCCCGGCCCAGAGCCCTCGATCCTCGTGCCGACCCAGGAAATCGGCCATCCCGGCCGCCGCATCCAGCCCCATCGCCACGGCGAACTGGCTCATGAGCTCGAAGCCGTCCTGGATGCCATGCCCCGCGTGGCGCTCCCAATACTCCCGCTGATTGTGGAGGAGGCCGGAGGGTGAATGGAGGAAGCGGTCCTGCAGGGGGAAGGCGGCCACGGCCCGAATCCGGTCCCAGCGGGCCTCGACCAGCTCCCGGTCGCCGGTCCATGCCAGGTAGGTGGCCAAAGCGGAGAGGAGTGTCCCGTTCTGATCCAACTCCACCTCTGCCGTAGGCCGCCGGCGCCCGGAATCGACCGTATCTCCTTCGGCGGAGGCGAACTCGTCCAGGAGACGGGCGAGAATGGTGCGGGCCTTGGCATGATCCCCCAATCGTGCCAGAGCCTCCGCAACGTGGGCCTGATCCCGCACCCACTCCAGATTGTACTGCCAGATGCCTCCGTCCATCCGTCCCCCGCGGTCCACGGCGGTGGGGAGCTGGTTCCGGGCTGCCCGGAACAGGTGGTTCAGGCCGTGGTGGGAGGTCCGGAAGCCGGCGAGAGAACTCCAGTACAGGTCGGCGTCCGCCGCAGGGCCGGGACCCGGTGCATGGGAGAGGGCACCGAAGCCTCTTTCTTCCTCGGTCGCCCGGCGGGCTTCCACCCGGGCCTCACCGGATTCCCCAACGAGGTCATAGAAGATCGTGGCGGTGCCCCCCCCGGCATCCCCCCGGATCGGAGGAGGATCGGCGGAAGGCCCGCCACCCAGGAGCCGAACCAAAGGGCCCGGGTCGGTTGCGCCGGCCTCCACCCGCATCTCCCTCACGATCCGAGGCAGGCGCGACTCCGGGCAGAAGAATCGCTCCTGGACCTGTACCTCGCCGGCCTGCCAGGTGACCAGGACGGCGGGGAGGTTCCCGCGGGTGTCCCATTCGGCCTGGAGGTTTTTGGGGTGGGGCCGGTGCGTGGCTCCCCCCCTCTCCACCCCCACCACCGTTCCCTCCAACCCGAGCTCCGGGTCGCAGGTGAGGGCGGACCGCTTCGGACCGAACCGGTCCGGGTCCATGATCAGGAGCCCAAGGGGGGTTCCCTCCCCGGACCGGCATATTTGCACCGCCGCCTGCACGTATCCGTTTCCAAGGAAGTAGTACTCGGTGCCGGGGAGGCGAGTCCGCACGTCGGGGTGCCCGGTGGCGGGATCGTCGGCGTAGAAGTGTTCAGCGATTTCCAAGGGCCTATTCCTCATTCCCGAGCATGGGCCTCATCTTCCCGGGGTAGTTTACGACGTACCATGGCGACCCAGGTAGGGGTGCGCGGCCTCTTCGAGCATCCCGGACCGACGTAGCAGCGCAATTCCTCGGCCGGTGCGGCCCGAGGGTCAGGATCTGCTTCCTCCCGCGCGAACTCGCAGGTGCCCGCTTGCTCCGTAGGCCAGAATCCGATCATCGCAGGTGATGACCGTTCCACCGAGCACGCGGGTGGTCGCAATGATCATCCTGTCGGCAGGGTCTCCATGGTGTAATGGGTACAATCCCTTTGCCATTCCGAGTACGGTTCCTCCCTTGCCAGAGATGCCCGGGTTTCGCAAGCGAGTCGTAGAAGGACTCATCGCATCCCGCCTGAAGACCCACGGTAGCTGCCCTCGGTGCCACACCCGACCGATTGCTGGGGCCTGAGATCGAGCTGCTGGGGTTCCTGTTCGAATCCCAGGTGGTCCACGACCTTCGCGTCTACGCAGAGCCCCACCGAGCCTCGCTACGTTTCTATCGAGACAACAAGGGCCTGGAGGTGGATGCGGTGGTGGAGGCCACCAACGGTCGCTGGATTGCCGTCGAGGTCAAGCTTGGGCAGCACCGCTGGGAAGAGGGGGCTAAGAACCTTCTCACCCTGCGAGGCAAGCTTGCAACCAGCGTGGCAGACCGTTGCGGCGCCCTGGTCGTGGTCG
>JBDRDQ010000232.1:0-7162 GCA_043820695.1 Gemmatimonadota bacterium
AACAACGTGCCGCCCAACAACACCATGGTGGTGGTGGACGCCCTCATCGAGGCCAACAAAGACTTCGACTTCATCCTCTTTCCCAACCGCCGCCACGGGTTCGGGAATGAGCCCTACATGATGCGGCGCCGGTGGGACTACTTCGTGACCCACCTTCTGGGAGCCGAACCGCCCAAGGAGTTCACGATGGGCGGAGCGCGTTGAACGAAGGATAAGGCATCGGCGTCCCCATGCTCGATCTCGTGTTCCCCACGATCTTCGAGACCCCGCTGCAACTGCTCACGGCCGCGGCTGTGCTCTTCCTGGCGCAGGTGGTCTATGTGGTGTTTGGCTTCGGGTCAGGGTTGATCGCCGTCGGCACCCTCGCGCTGCTCTTTTCCGATATGCAGGACGTCGTCGTCCTGTTGTTGCTGGTGAATCTGCCGGCGGAGGCAGCGATCGTGGCACGGTCGTGGCGCGAGATCACCTGGCATCGGGCAGGATTGCTCCTCGCGGGCACCGCCGTGGGAATCCCACTGGGCACCTACGTCCTCCAAGCCGGATCACCGACGATGGTGTTGACCAGCCTCGGCGGTTTCCTGGTGGTGGTGGGAGTGGCGTTCCTGTTATTGCCCGAAGGGACACGCATCCGCTGGCCCGCCTGGACCGCGCCTCCATTGGGGCTGATCTCAGGCGTACTAGCCGGCCTCTTCGGCACCGGCGGCCCTCCGTTGATCGTCTATTACCACCTCACCGGCCTCAGCAAGCGCGCGTTCCGCGGCACCCTGATGGCGCTATTCCTGGCCATGACCTTCCTGCGCGTGCCGTCCTACGTCATCGGCGGGTTGGTCACCCCGGCACGGCTCTGGTCGGGGCTGATGCTTTTGCCGGTGGCAGCAGCAGGCGGCTGGATGGGCCACCGCATTCACCTGCAGGTTTCCGAGGGCACCTTCCGCCGCCTGGTGAGCGTGTTGCTCGCCACCATCGGCCTGCTCCTGATCGTGCGCCAGCTCAGCGCTTTGCCCTAGCGCCGCCATGCTTCCAGGACGTCATCGATTTACCGAATCGTGGCTCCATCCCTGGCCAGCAAAGCCCCCGACGCTGAGGACACACCGTTGAAGAACTTCATGAATTGGGCTGATTCGGCTGTGTCGTAGTCTCCCAGCTTCTGAGCCCACCGATACCCGATGGGTTGATACCAGACCTCTGCCTCCACCCTGAACGGTCCCGATGCGTTCCCGACGCTCACCCCGTATCGGGTCGTGTCTCCGCCCCCGACGAAATCCTCATCCGCAAAAGCCTCCCCTTTGACGGCCACATAAATAGAGGCCGTTGCCTTGTCGAAACCCCGGGGCAGGAGGCGGTTGTCCTTCACATATTCAACCCCCAAAAGAAGCCCGGTAGTCACGGACCCGGCATAGTCCACCATGATGTCTTCATAGATCTGGACCTGGCCCGGCTCTGTGATCTCGAGGTAGTGGGGCTCGAACCGGTTGCCGTCAGCGTCGTTGTCATTCCCCACGATGGACCCATCTGGTTGAAACGCTCCTGACTCGAAGACCGCTCGGCCACCGGCGTCCCGAACCGTCAGATGGATCCAGGCCCGGCGAGAGGGATAGGCCGAAGGCACTTTGTGCCCGGCCAGATTGGTGATCACCACGTCCACATCCAAGCGGCCATCCACCAGCCCAACCGGGACCACTTCAACGGAGGCGGCCTTGGTCGCAAGGTTCTCCTCAGCGGCCCGGGCCGTTTCCTCGAGCTCCTGGGGGAGGGCTTGGACGGCCAAGGCGGCTCGGTGCTTGTTCAGGATCCGAGGCATGAGGAAGTTCCCGCCCCTGAAGGAGTGGCGGTTCACATCTGTCCGGGGATTGGGGAGGACACCGGTTACGGAGACCTCACTCTCAACCACCGGCATGTGACAGTCCTGGCAGGTGGCCTGCCCAGGGTAGTCGCTGTGCTTCCATTCCAGATAGGGCGCCTGTTCGGCCAGCACCCCGGCCTCGTTCCCTTCGGCGTCCAGGGCGTGGGTAAAGAGGGTATGGCAATTGGCACAAAACTCCGCGGACTGGATGTACGCCGCCTCCACCGGCCGGAACTCGGAAGCCGACTCCATGACACGGGTCCTACCGGCATCGACCTCGAAAGGGCCCACCACGGTCCGGTTGCCCATCCCTGTGGTCAGGTCGATGCTGTATCCACCCGTGAAGCCCTCTTCCACTCCCAGGTTGATGTTCTGAATCTGGTGACACACGGTGCAGGAGACTCCGTCGATGGCCAGAGCCGTATGGGGTCCGCCCACACCCAGCACCGGGAAATTCTCGAAAGCCCGCCCCTGGCCCCCTTTAGCCACAGCGGTGGTCCGGGCCATGCCCAGGTGGCACACCGTGCACTTGTCCTCGATGGCGTCCACGGCTGCGGGATGGTCCAGGCTTTCCCTGCGAACCGCCGCCATCCAATAGGGATCGCGTCCGGCATTGCCCATCATGGAGGAACGCCACTTGAAACCGATGGAGACGTCTTCCCCGCTGGAGGCCACCAGCCCATTGTGGCAAGCCAAGCATTGATCCGATGTATGGAACAGCTGTGGGACCCCTGCTGCGGGGACCGAGGCCTGCGCCGCAATCCCAACTCGCGCCGGCACCAGTCCAGCCGCCAGAAAAAGGAGAGGAAGGGGGAGCACCGAACGAATCTCAATCAATTTAGACGTCATTTCTCACCATCCCTCGAAGAATCCGCCGTCGAACCAATCCCAGAGGAGGAGGAACATGACCTGAGGAGCCCTACCCTCCGTCTCCGTGAGAGGAAAGCGGACACCGACGTTCGCCATGATATGCTGGCGTTGGTTCAGCGTGAAATGCAGCTCGGGCATGATATCCCAGACTGCCGTGCCCCCCTCGAGTTCCTTCGCTCCCAGGAACTCCACCATGGGGGAGAAGGCCCGTCCCCACTCGCCGCCGGCATTGAAGGTCTTCCCCAAAGCCACCCGGAAGAGCCCTTCGTTCTCCCCTCGGTCCGTATCGGTGGGAAGCTCTACCCCGGTCTGGATCTGAACGAACCCGCTAAAGGGCAGGAGCTGACCAAGGGTGATGAAGGGTTCGAAGATCGTGTAACCCTTCCCGAAGTCCTTCCCGTCGTTCCCGGTGGGGAGTTTGGTCTCGAAGGTGAAGCTGGTGATCGTCCCCATGCCCAGGTTGTGGAAGAGGACCCGCTTCAGTCCAATGGCCAGGTCCCCGATCCCCCCAGCCCAATCCTGGACCAACCCCGATTCGTCCGAGAGCTGTTGCCACCCGAAGGGCACCACCACTTCGATCTGAGTCTGGGAACCGAAGCGCTTCTCGTAGATGAGCTTGTTCATGACCGAGCCGGCATCCCCCGTCCCCACCGTGGTCTTCATGACCACCTCGTCCTCAGGAAAAGCCTTTTCCGTACCCAGTGCGAGAGGAAGGTTGAACTCCCCCCTGGGCCAACTCTTGTCCTCATAAAGGGTCTGGACGTACTCCAGGATGAGGTCGATCTCTACCCGGGTGAGGCCCTCCCCGAAGGCGGGCATCAGACGGTCGAAACCCCGGATGGGGCCCCCGTGGGTTACGATCCCCGCCCAATCCGCCACCGGTTCACGAGAGGCAAAAACGCTCGCGGTGAAATCCGGGGGCTGAATGGGGAGCCCCACCACCAGCGCTTCCGCCCCAGTCCCATCCGGACCGTGGCAGTTCGCGCAGGACCTGAGATACAAATCTCGCCCCGAAAGAGGCGGATCGGCCCATGTGTTTGCGGGACGGATTCCCGCATCTTGGGCTACGGCCGGTGTGACAATTGGTCCTAGAAGGGACAGTCCGAACAGAATCGCGGGACTACAGGCATCGAAAAAACGCATTACCGCCTCCTTCCCCCGCGGGGAATCGGAATCGGTTCAGAAACAGGGAAAAGGTTCAACGTCCAGCACTTCATGCACAATTATGGGCCGGTACCGCAAATCCCTAGCCCCATCATTCGGTTTCGTCCTCCAACTGCTCCTCGATCTCCCGGATCCGTTCCGAGGCTTCCGGAAAGCCCACCAGGAAAGCCCCCATGGGCTTGAGAAGGGAGAAGAGCATTCCCGCCTTCGCCAAGGAGTCGGAGGCCCGATCCCCATCCCCGACCAGCTTGGCATGGAGGCCGTCGAGGTAGAGGGTCTCTGCCAGGAGCCAGCAGCTTCCCGGTTCGATCTCCCCGGTGGGCGCGATGAGCATGTGGATGGTGTCCGGAGACGCCGCGCGGGCCAGATCCAGGGCCATACCCCCCTGTCCGGAAACCTTCTGAAGCTGGGCCTCTACCTCGGCTCCGTCCGCATCCCCTCCGAAGATCATCTTTCGAATCGCGACCAGTGCCGCACCCAGCATTTCAATCTGACGAAGGATGTAGTCTCTCTGAGGCATCGCTCCTCACTTCGCGCGTTCATGATCCACCCAGGACTCCCAGGCCATCCGGGCCCAATCCTTCATGCACCGGATGTGCTCCACCGAAATCGGGAATCGTCCATCGCCGGTCGTTCACCTCCGAAGGGTAGAGGTGGCATCGGTTCCCTTGATCGGAAGGGGTTCAGGTGGCGCCAGCGGATGCCGACTATCCAGCAAGTGGAAGCCGATGTCGTCGATGCTCTGCGTCCCATTCGTCAAGACTACAACGGCCCGGCCTCCCGCATTGTCGAGGCCAATAAAGGAATGAAAGCCACCCGTTCCCCCGTTGTGCCAGACAATGGGCCGATCGGGGAAGCGGTGGTTGACCAACCAACCCAAAGCCATGGATAGGTTGTTGACGACATTCGGCACCCGGACTTCCTGGGTCCGGTGCAACACGGTTGAGATCGGGGTTCCGCCGTTTACCAGATTCGCTGCGGCGAAGAGGAGCATGTCGTAGGTGGTCGAACGAAGGGCCCCGGCTCCCGCAAAGGTGGGGATGTCCCAGTTCTGAACCGGCTGCCCCGTCCCGCCATGTCCCTGGGCCGACGGGGCGCCTACCGGGGGTGCCAGGTCGATTCCGGTATTCTCCATCCCAAGGGGTCCGAGAACCCGGTCCCGAACCAGCCATTCATAGGTCCTCCCTGCTTTGAGGGAGAGGGCATGGCCAAGAAGCCCCGCGCCCAGATTCGAATAATCCCACACCTCACCGATCCCCCGCTGAAGCTCAAACCCGGACAGGAACGCGTAAAGCTGCTCCACGGTGTAGTCCGCGTAGGGGTTCCCAGGGTCCCCGGGGAAGAAATTGGATGGCATTCGGGGGAGACCGGACCGATGGGTGGCAAGGTCCAGGAGGGTGATTTCCCGCCCACCCGCCGCGGGCACCGTCACATGTCCTGGTAGCAGGTCACTCACCGGGTCTTCGAACCGAACCTCCCCCCTCCCCACCATGTCCTCCAGGACTGCGCTCGTGAACACCTTGGTGATGGATCCGATCTCGAATACGGTGTTGCCATCCAGTTCCACGCCCTCCCGACCGGAGGTGCCGGCGGCCACCACACGTGGTCCCCCTCGATCCAGAAGTCCCACAATAATCCCGGGGTTGCGGCCAAGAGCCACCCGATCCGAGAGGATCCCCCTTACCGCCTCGTCCGGGGGAAGACCCTGGGCCCCGCAGAGGGAGGGAAGGAGGCACAAGACAACAGCACCGGAGATCGGACCAGCGATGAACCGACGAACACTCATGAAGCTCTCCCTGACCGACGGGCCAGTAATTTTCTCAGCACCCTGACGTGAAGAGGCCATTCCCGCCGACGCCATTCGCTTCCGGACAACTCAGCCTCAACCTTGTCCAAGGAATCTTCCAATAGGGCATTGTGCAATGGGCAGAAGACGGCCGGCCAGGTCAGGAGAGCGGACCCCGAGATACGCATGGCGATCGTATGGCGAAGCTCGCATCCCTCTTCCAGAGTCCCCACCAGGAATTGATGGGTGCCGCAAAACCCCTTGGGCCCGGTGAAGCGAAAGACGACCTTCCGCCCCGGAACATACTCTTCCACTACGTATCGAATCGGCCCGTGTCCCCCCTTCGCCCCCACCCCGAGAACCTTGTCCAGCCGCATGCGAGGCCACCGCTCGTGAGGCCAAAGGCCATCACGTCTCGTAGCCAGCGTATCCAAACGCTCTCCGACTTGCTCCGGGGGATTGTGGAGCCGACGGCAGTGGTGGTTCTGGACCTTCATAGGATCCCTTTGTCGCGAGTTGGAATCCAAGACACAGCTTCTCGACCCGGAAAGCAAGTTTCTCCTGGATCGGCCAAGGGAGAAGAACTCGACAAACAAGCACCGCCGAAGACATGTTTAGAAGATCACCGGCCCTGGGATCGATCGAGCCACAGTGGAACCCTACCGTGGAGGTGGAATGAAATCCAAGCCGGGACTTCCCGTTGCCCTGGCTGTGGATGACGAGCCGCAGGTACTGCGACTGATCGTTCGATGCCTCCGGTCGGAAGGTTTTGAAGTGGTCGGCGCCCACTCGAGGGCGGAGGCGGAGAAAACCGCGGAAACGCTCGGCGCCATCGATGTCCTCGTGACCGACATCTTCCTTGGAGACGGGTGGGGGGGGGAGTTGGCCTTCAGGCTCCAGGAAGAACGCCCGGCCCTGGCAGTGGTCTTCATCTCGGGGCGGGCCGCGGAAGATCCGATTCTACGGCACGGGATCCAGGACCATATGGTGTTCCTGGAAAAGCCCTTCACGATGGTGGGACTCTCAGAGGCCGTGCACAGAGCGATCAGTCAAGCTCCAGGAACTCCGCGTTAAGGAGACCGGAAGCTCGAAGCCTGACCAAAACCACAACCGGACCAAGACCCGATGACCGACTTCGACGCCCTCCGTTTTCCCATCGGACCCTTCCAGCCCCGATCAGGCCTCACCATGGAGGAACGGGAGGGCCTCATCCATGAACTCGCCGGGTTCCCGGCCGAGTTCCGGGCCGCCGTGAAGGGGCTATCCGACGCCCAACTGGACACCCCTTACAGGGAAGGGGGATGGACTATCCGGCAGGTAGCCCATCATGTCCCGGACAGCCACCTCCAGGGATACGTCCGGTTCAAACTGGCCATGACGGAAGACGCCCCCACTATCAAGACCTACAGGCATCCCGAGTTGGGGGAGATTTCCCTGGATACCACCCTCCAGCTTTATGCTTGGCACGGAAAGCACCACCTGGCCCATGTGAAGTTGGT
>JBDRDQ010000233.1:0-2052 GCA_043820695.1 Gemmatimonadota bacterium
CGCCCTCCCCCCCCTGTCCTTACAAGCTCCAATCCGTCAGGAAATGCCTACCCTCAACTCCCTCCCACCGGAAACGAGATCCCTGCAAACACGCCGAAAAAAGAGGTATTTCCGTCGTCGAATTGCCCTTGCATGTAACGGCCTTCGACCCAGCCAAACATTCCCCCCAGGGGGATGCTGTAACCCGCTCCGCCACCGAACGCGAGGCCGGTTTCCGAATCCTCAAATTCGGAGAAGTCATCGGAGCTGTACTTGTGCACCAGCATGCCCGCCTGGCCAAAGAAGTACAACCCCGCTTCGCCTTCCGGGGCCAGGTCGATCATCACCCCTCCCATCGCACCGTAGAGATTGGTTTTGTCGCCTTCGTACTCATGGCTGTTCTGTCCGTAGAACCCTTCACCAAAAATGGACAGGCTCTCTCCAGCGATCGGGAACGAAACGCCTCCCACGGCCATGTATCCCGTCTTGGCGCCGTCACCGTCACCGAAGTCCTTGTAGTCCCCCGTGGGAACCGTGACACCTGCACCCAGGAAAACACCCTGAGCGGAAGCCTGGTTCGGGAGAGTAATGGACAGGACTGCGAGGAGCGCGATACCTAATACGACACACTTCCGCATAGAATCCTCCTGGTTGGAGTAGAGGCCGAACGCGCCTGCCCAGCAGCAGGCCGCTCCGGGAAACCGCACAATCTATGCGTATACGGTTCTTGAAGGTCAAGACTTTTCTGAGCGATCAAGAGATGCCAGGCACCATTGACCCCTGAGTCCTTGGGAGTCCGGCGAAGAGGGCACGCCTTAGTTGCCTATTCCCATTAGCGGATCGACGACCTTCAGCACGTGAACCGCCAACAGCCCCAGCACCCCTATCACGAACAGATAGTAGATGGTCGGGAGTATGGTTTTCCTGAGGGTAGCCCCCTCCTTACCCAACAGCCCCACGGTGGCTGAGGCGGCCACCACGTTGTGGATGGCAATCATGTTCCCGGCTGCCGCCCCAACGGCCTGCAACGCCACGATGAGGACCCCGGAAATCGCCAGGCGCTCCGCGACCCCGTATTGGAAGGCCGAGAACATGAGGTTGCTCACCGTGTTGGACCCTGCGATGAAGGCCCCCAAAGCTCCCGTGACCCCCGCGAACATGGGCCACACCTGGCCCACGTTGCTGGCCACCCATTCGGCCATGGCGATGGGCATGGAGAAGAAGCCGGCCCCATTCACGTCGGAGTTGATGTACACCCGGACCATGGGGACAGTGAAGATCAGGACGAAGCCGGCCCCAAGGAGGACGCGACTGGATTCGGACACGGCCCGCCTGAGAGCTGGCCCGGTCATCCGGTGCAAAAAGAAGGTGATGGCCACGACCAGGACCAGTATGAAACCCGGGAGATACAGAGGCGTCGTAACGGCTGAGATCCCTGTAGCGAAAATGTCATCCCAGGCGACCCGGACGATGCGCAGCCAACTCCCAACCGGAAGTTGCGGCAACCGGGAAATCACCAGGAGGACCGCGAGCATCAGATAGGGGGCCCAAGCTGTGACGGTGGACAGGGGCTTCCGGGCCACCTCGTCCTTCCCCTTCACCTCGAGCCCACTCACCCACTCAGCAGGCCACTTCTGGGGGGGAGGAAAATCCCAACTGTCGACGGGAACCAGAAACTTCCTCTTGGCCGCGAAGGTGACGATGACCAACCCTACAGGCGCCCCCAGGAGCGAGGGGAACTCGGGCCCCAGGAAGATCCCGGTCAGAGTATAGGGAACGGTGAACGCCAACCCTCCCAACAGGGCAAAGGGGAATATGGAGAGCCCTTCGGTCCAGGATTTCTTCTCTCCAAAAAACCTCGTGGTCATCATCACCATGAAGGTCGGCATGAGGGTTCCGGCCATGGCATGAAGGACCACCACCCGCGCCGTCACCAGACGAAGGAACTCCCTCATCTCGATACCGGCCAGCGCCATCTGGGCCTCGAAGAGCGCCCCCCCCACCCCACCCTGCACCCCCACCAGCACGGGCATGGCCCACTTGGCTGGAATCCGGAAGCCCACCAGAAGAACG
>JBDRDQ010000234.1:0-3206 GCA_043820695.1 Gemmatimonadota bacterium
GGGCTGGCCAGAACTTCCATGGTGCCAAGGGCCAGAATGGTAAAAATGGCACTTAACGCTCGCATGCTCGTTCTCCTCAGGCCGCCACTGGTTGGCCTGGCATGGAAGGGGCGGCAGGTATCGGTGGGGCAGCAGGGACTGGGATCGCCCCCGGCGATCCGGAATCCGATCGCGCACCGCGGGTCGGGCCACCGTGAACTCAAGCACGCCGACGAGATCATCGGGCTATGGGTACGACGCAACCCGTGCTCAGCCATCAGCGGGCCGGCTGACCGCGCTCGCCGTCACCCTGCCGGTCGCGGACTCAGTTGAGTATTCGGCCTTGCGTCGTGAACGCGAAACGGTGATGGGCAACGGGGGGGCGCCAAAGGAAGAAGCGTAGGTCCGGCCCGTCTGAAGCCGCAAGGGAGGGGGCCGGGAACCTCCGGAACCGACTGCCACCCCAAACCAGTTCTCGGACCCTGGGACAGGGGCGCCGGAGGCCGATCGGTTGACGCCTCCCTCTCCCCGTCGTTTCTTACCGGGAGAGGCTTTCCATTCCGGCCCTTTCAGAGTTCGCCAGAGCTATGAACCGGCACTACGATTCCGCCCTTCGCCCCCACCTTCAGAAGCGCTTGGAAGAGATCCAGGAAACGGAGATCTTCATCGGTATCCCGTGCTTCAACAACGAGGACACCATCGTGCACGTCATCCAGGCGGTGTCCCATGGGCTCTTCGAACACTTCCGGGAACGGAAAGCGGTCATCATGGTGGCCGACGGAGGATCCACCGACGACACCCGGGACCAAGCCCGGGACTTCGAGATCCGGCCCTGGCAGGAGAAGGTAGTGACCATCTACCGGGGGATCGGGGGGAAAGGCTCGGCGCTACGGGCCATTTTCGAGGCGGCTTTCCGCCTCAAGGCCCGGGCCTGCGCCTGCGTGGACTCGGACCTCCGGAGCATCAACCCCGATTGGATGAAGCACCTCCTGGATCCGGTCCTGGAGAGGGATTACGAGTTCGTGGCCCCGGTCTATTCCCGGTACAAATACGACGGCACCATCACCAACAACGTCGTCTACAACCTGGTCCGGGCCGTCTATGGGAAACGGATCCGGCAACCCATCGGCGGGGACTTCGCCTTTTCCCACCGCCTGGCCCGGCACTACCTGGAGCAGGAGGTCTGGGGAACAGACATCGCCCGCTTTGGCATCGACATCTGGATGACACTGAACGCTGTGGTGGAAGAGGCCAGGATCTGCCAGGCGAACCTCGGGGTGAAGGTTCACGATGCCAAGGATCCGTCGGAGGCGCTCGGGCCCATGTTCCGGCAGGTGTGCGGAACCATGTTCTCCCTCATGGAGGAGCATCAGGCTTTCTGGGAGAAGGTGGAGGGGAGCGAGGCCGTTCCCACCTTTGGTTTGGCTGACTACCAGGAGCCTGACCCCATCGAAGTGAACCAGCCCCGCATGGTAAGGGAGTTCCAGGAGGGGATGCGCCTCTTCGGGTCCCTTTACCGGGAGGTGTTTTCGGCTGATATCTCCCGGGAGATCGTGCGGGCCGCGGAGCTGCCTCCCGAGGCCTTCCACTTCCCGGTGGAATGCTGGGTGAAGCTCGTCTATGAGCTTGCGGCCAAGTACCACCACCTCCAGGAGCACCGAATGAAGCTCCTGGGGATCATGACCCCCCTCTACCTTGGGCGGGTGGCATCCTTCATCAACGACACCCGGGACATGACCTCCCGCGAGGCTGAAGAGCTGGTGGAGGTGCAGGCCCGGGCCTTCGAGGAGCTGAAGCCCTACCTGGTTCGGGTGTGGAAGGACCAACCCCACCTGAAGAGGGCCGAGGCGGGGCTGGCGAATCACGGGTAGCGGGAAAGAAAGTGCCCAATTGTGGCTGCGGTTCCCGATTCCCCAGGCGCCGGACTCTGGCCGTCAATCCTCTTTCGCTGAGTCCAGGAGATCCAGGACCGCGGCGTTCCACCCCCGGCTTCCGGGAAGGGGCGCTTTGACCAGTCCGCTCCGGTGGAGGGCCGGAGGACTTCCTCGCGGATTCGGAATCAGGATGGGGATGTCCACGACCTCCAGCATGGCGAGGTCATTCGGACTGTCCCCCAACCCCACCGTCCGCACCTCGCTCCCCCACCCCTCCCGGAAGGCCCGGGCCACGCGGAGTACGGCCCTCCCTTTGTCCTGCTCTACCCCCATGAGGTGATGGAAGCGTCCCCCCTGGACGATCTTCAGGCCAGCCCGGGCGGCTCGTTCCTGGAGGTCGGCCATCCGCGCTTCCCCTCCCGGCCCTCCCGGCCCTCCCGGAAGGAAGGGCTCGGTGAACTCCCGGACTCTGGCCATCCTCGCCTCTCGCTCCGTGAGCCCGGTGGCCTCCTGGATCGCTTCCGGGGAGAGGTCTCCGAAACCCCGAAGCTCCAGGGCCGGGGGAAGGGAGGCCAGGAAATCCCGGATCCGCTGGTAGGGAACACCCAGGCGCACGACCCGGAATCGCCCCTCCTGAACCGCATCGGGGAGGGGAAGGTGATCAAAGCGAGGCGGAAAGAAGAGTCCGCCGCCACTCTCCACCACGAAAGGTACCTCCAGCCCCATCTCTTCCAGCAGGGCCTCCACCTCCGTGCGGGTCTTGCTGGTGACTATGACCAGGGGGATCCCCGACTCTCGGATGCGCGCAAGGGCTGGGAGGGCCCCCTGGAAGGAATAGTCATCGTGGTCCAGGAGGCTCCCGTCCAGGTCGGTGAAGATGATCATGGGCATGGAAAGGCCTTTTGATAGCAGGGAATACACGGTACCGGATGAGCAATTCTGGGGCCGTACGTCGCCGTTGTTACTCCGGAGTAGGCGTGGCGTCTCCAACCTCGTGTCAGTCGGCCCGCCCCGCCAGACCATTTTGTGGGAGCCCGGGGGTCTCCATCGGGTCGTTGGAACCACCCGTCAGGCCGGCCAGGCGTAGGTAGTTTTACCTACCGCCGTAGGGGCAACTGCGACTATTTCCCATGGGGAATGGGATGTAGGGTGGTGGGAATGGCCTGGGGGGAATTGGGCCGGGGACAGAATCGGGAAGAGGCCATGGGGGTCACCTATGGTATCCAAAGGTGCAGGGAAGGCGACGGATTCACTCCAGGAGGGGAGCGTCCTTTCCACATGTCCTTTTTGCGCCTGCGGCTGCGGTCTTTATCTCCACGTCGATTCCTCCCACCTCGTGGGGGTTTCATCAAG
>JBDRDQ010000235.1:0-10981 GCA_043820695.1 Gemmatimonadota bacterium
CCCTGCGTCTGCAGCGGCTCTCCCCTCGTCCTTGGACTGCAGTGCGAACGCCAGCGCCAATTCCGGTCCTTCCGGCTCCAGTCCCTCAGCGTATGCGAACGCCTCAGCCTCTTCCTGGGTCGGAAAGGATCGGGTTTTCACCATCGAAGTGTCGGAACTCACCTTGCTGATCCAGGTGACCCCGAACGTTCCATCCGCGCGTTCCAGGATCGAGGCTTTCTCGTGCGGGTTCATGGTCTTCCTCTCTTGATGGGTGTGTCGTCATCGGGGATAATGGAAGAGCGCCCGGAGGGCGGCAACTTCGCGGGGTGGGTGTGGCGCGACCAAACAGCCGGCAGGGCATTGTCAACTTAAGGAGACCAACCTGGATTGAGACAGTCTGCAGTAGACGTCCCCCTCCTTAGGCGGCCGTTACCTCCCGCCAATCCCGAAAAGACCGGTCCCGCAACAGCCGGTGGGTCTAAGATCGCAAGTGTTGCCGTCCCAACCTGAAGAGGGTCAGAATCACCCCGTGTACCGAAACCGCTGGGCTTGTCCAGCTGTCTTAAACCCCCGCATCTGGCGTTCTCGTTGTCGGGTCGGCTGATGTGAGACCTCAGCGAGTATATTAGCATACCGGCGGGTGTCATGGGTCACGGAAGGCATGACCTGGCGGTGGGCCGCCGAGTAGCTCCTCAGCTTGTCCGTCACCAGGCGCCACGGTGCGGTGCCTAGGCCTTTCAAGAGTTTGCGGAAGAACCGTTTTGCCACAGATAGTGCCGCTTCCCCTGGATATTCACGAAGAGCTCGTCCAGGTGCCAGATGTCTCCCAGCCGTCCTTGCTTGCGCCGCAGTTGCCGAGCGTAGTGTGGGCCAAAATTCTGACACCATTGCCGGATCGTCTCGTAAGAAACCACCACTCCTCGCTCGGCAAGGAGCTCCTCAACGTCCCGGAAGCTCAAAGCGAATCGATGGTACAGCCACACTGCGTGACTGATGATCTCGGAAGGAAATCGGTATCCGCGGTAGGCGAAGTCCACCGCACGGAGCACTGGCGACAGTTCCGTCTCGACTTGCGGCCGCAGAGCATCCAACCGAGCGGCTGAGACATCGGGGGGTTGGTTGGGGACGGTGAGCTTCTGCCGGACCACGCCGATGAATTCTGGGTCGTCCAGGCGGAAACCCGGTCGCTGAACGACGGGCGTGCTCCGGGAAAACCCCATCCGCCTTGCATTTGTTGACTTTTTGCACATCGGCAGGGGACCAAAGCGACGATGCCTCGCGGTCCATACAGGACAAAATCGACTTCCATACCGCCAGCTGTTCGCCAGTAGAATAGATCGTAGCCTAGCCCCAGGTTGTGGATGGTGGCTCGGAGTTCTTGAAAGACCAGGGTTTCCAGGGCAGCGCCGTCGATCTGCTCCGGCATATCCAGCGGACCTCGTGGGCGAACGGCTCGAAAAACGCCTGCATCGAAAAAGTAGAACTTCGGGTGCCTGTGGATGGCCAAAACCCCATCCCCCCTGAGATTATTGGTGTTTCACCGGGTGAGATGGAGTGAGCGCTGACGGGGGAGATGGTCCGTGGCTAGTGCCAGATTGTGGTCTCTGAGCTGAGGAGCAAGCGCGATCTCGCCCTTGAGAACGCTGCGCTCCGCCACCAGCTGATCGACGGGGTTCCAGAACTCGCCTCAGGCCCGGTCGTTCGGCTGGAACGGCAAGGAGGAATTCTCAGCCTTTACTACCGAGAAGTCGCTTGATCGGTCGATTGAATATTGGAACAGGACGGGGTGCGGCCGTAGCTTCCTTTCTGGTCGCGCTGGATTCGGCACAAAACAGAAAAAGAGCCGCCCCGAAAATTCGGGACGGCCCAGTTTCCTGCTTGGCTCAGCCCTTAGGGCTAGATTGAGACGACGTTCTCCGCAGCGGGGCCCTTGGCTCCGTCCACGATGTCGAACTCGACCCGGCCACCTTCAGGGAGGGTTTTGAACCCGTCCGCCTGAATCGCGCTGTGGTGGACGAAGCAGTCTTTGCTACCGTCCTCCGGCGTGATGAACCCGAAGCCTTTTTGGTCGTTGAACCACTTTACTGTTCCAATGGTACGCATCTGTGCGCTCCTTGGTTGTGCGAGTCGGAGCCACGATGACACGTACTTACCGACCTGCTTGACATGCGCGGTTACTCCGCGCTTGGTGTGACCGGTTTGGTCACAATAAGAAAGGCGGCGATCTCCAAGAACGAGACCCCCGCCTTCATCAGATTTTGCGCGTCCCGGTTCGAATGCAACAACAAAGACTCGCGGAATCCATCCACTCCGTCAAGTGTTGGAGGACCGGCTTCTCTGTGTCACTCACAGGAACGCGGTTTTTCGTTAGATTACATGTCTATGACTAGTCTTCTCTCGAAATCCAGGTTCGCCGCGGGGCATCAGTGTCACAAGCTCCTATGGTGGACGACCCACGAGCCCGATGCCGCCGAATTGGTGCCGGATCCGGTTGCCCGTTTCATCATTGACGAGGGAATCCGGGTGGGTGAGGCAGCCCGGGCTCTCTTTCCGGGCGGCGTTCTAATTGACCTCCCGCACGACCAGGTGAATGAGAGGGTCAGGGCCACTGTAAGAGCCCTGGCCCGGGGTGAGCCGGCCATCTTCGAGGCCACCTTTGCCGAGGACGGCATCGTGGTGTCGGTGGACATCCTGGCCCGGGAAGGGAGGACCCACACCCTCATCGAGGTCAAGGCTGCCACCTCCATCAAACCCCATCACCTTTGGGACGCCGCCCTTCAGGCCTACGCGCTGCGGCGGGCCGGGGTGGATGTGGACTCGGTGGAGATCATGCACCTGAACGATGCATGCCTGTTTCCGGACCTTGATGATCTATTCGTGAGGGAGGCCATCTCAGGGCGGGTCCGTAGCCTTTTCCCCCAGATTTCCAAGCTCATCCTTGCCCAGACCGCCATGCTGGAGGGTCCCCTCCCTGAGGTTGAGGTAGGGAAGCACTGCGACGATCCCAATGAATGCCCGTTCAAGACTCGATGCTGGCCTTCCCTCCCCAAGCATCATGTGGAGACCTTTTACGGCCTGCGACGGGAGAAATCGGCCCAACTCGGTGCCCAGGGCCTGGCTCGGGTGGACGAGGTGCCTGCCTCATTTCCCCTGACCATCATCCAGGAACGCCAGCGGCGATCTGTGACCGAGGATGAACTCCAGGTGGATGGCAAGCTGGCCGAGGCACTGGCTCCCTTCCGGGGGCGGGTAGCCTACCTGGACTTCGAGACCGTCGGCCCGGCGGTCCCGGTCTGGAATGGCTTCGGTCCGTGGCATCCTCATCCGGTCCAATTCAGTTGTCACATCGCTTCACCCGGAGGCGGCTTGGAGCACCTGGAGTGGCTGGCTGACGGACCCGAAGACTCTCGAGCCGTCATGGCTGAGGCTCTGGTGGAGGCGCTGGAAGACGTGGATGCGGTGGTGGCGTACAACGTGGCCTTCGAAAAAAAGTGCCTGGAAATGATCGGTGCCGCGGCCCCGGACCATGCTCACGGAATCCAGGCCATCACCTCCAAGCTCCATGACCTCCTTCCCATCGTTCGGGACCACGTGTACCACCCGGACTTCCTAGGAAGCTTCAGCCTGAAAGCCGTGCTTCCGGCCCTGGTTCCCGGCCTCAACCATGAGTCCCTGAGGGTTTCGGAGGGACAGACGGCCAGCGCGCTTATCCACCGTCTCCTCTTCTTGGGGGAGCCTGAGAAACCGGCTGAGCGGGAGGCCCTGCGCCGCGACCTCCTGGAATACTGCGCCCTGGATACCTTAGCGCTTCTCCGCCTCAAGGAGCGACTGGACGATCTGGCGGAAACCAAAGCGTAGGGGCGCCGGCCTCGCAGCCCCCCGGTGCAACGGGGCCGGAAAGGCCCCTTCTAACTGCGACCTCTCCCGAAGCGCTGGCATCGAGGGCGTGCGCTGCCTGCGGCTGCTTGGTTCTCGACCTTCTTGGCCACAGGGCCTCCACGTCGATACCCCGGGCGGCGATGTCCGTGGCCACCAAGACCCGGAACTCCCCGGCCTTGAAGCCCGCCAGAACCCTGGTGCGCTGGGCCTGGGATCGGTTTCCGTGGATGCGCTCGGCAGCGATGCCGTTGCGGTTCAAGAGCTTTGCCAGCCGGTCCGCTCGGTGCTTGGTGCGGGTGAAAACCAGCGCGTCGTCCATATGACCCTGCTTCAGGAGCTCCACCAACAACGCCCCCCGCGTCGGATGTCGGGCAGGAAGCCCATGTCCAGCATTCGGTCGGCTTCGTCCAGCACAAGGTATTCAAGCCCAGACAGGGCGGCGTGGCCGTACTGGAAATGGTCCAACAGCCGCCCAGGGGTGGCGATGATGACATCTGCGCCCTTCCGAAACGCCTTCTCCTGAGGGCCCATGCCGACGCCGCTGTGGACGGCGGCGGCCTTGATCCCGGTGGTACCGAGCCAGCCCGTTGAAGTCATCCAGGATCTGGAGGGTCAACTCCCGGGTGAGGGCCAGGGTCAACGCACGGGTCGTGCCTCGGCGGAGGTCCACCAACCGGTGTAGGATGGGCAGGAGAAAAGCCACGGTCTCTCCACTTCCCGTGACCGCGTTGGCCAGGAGGTCCCGGCCTTCGAGGGCGTGGGGGATGCTCTGCGATTGGATGGGGGTGGGGCGTACGAAGCCCAGCTCCTCGATGGCTCGGAGGAGGGTCGGGCGCAGCTTGAGGGCAGAAAATGCCAAAGGGTTGTCCGGTCTTTTGGGCGCTCAACAGGCCGGCCGGAACATCCGGCTCGATAAGCTGGCGCAGTGTTTTGAGCGAGTATTGCCCCCGGAACCGAGGGCTCGAGGTTGGTTTCCCGCAGGGCGAAGGGTAACGGAAGAATGAATCCACCGTCGGGGGGAGCACGATTCGGCCTCCATCTGGAGCCTTCCGGACCGGGAACCCTTCGGGGCCTGGCTGCCCATAGGCCTGGAAATTACAATCAATGCGGATCGGGCATCCTAGGTTGTCTTATGCTTACCAGGAGCGGGCGGTCTGCGTCCGGTGGGCCGCAGGCCTCCTGGTCCTTTCCGGACGTAAGTCGGCCCGAAGGGAGGAAAAGATGCGCGTACCCATTATGGCTACAGCAATGTTCGGCGCGGCGGCATGCCTCTGGGCTTGCTCCGTTGCCACCCAAGGTCCCAGCCGGGACCGCAATACGATCACGACAGAGGAGGTGCGGTCCGCAGGCGTCTCCAATGCCTACCAGCTTGTCGAACGGCTGAGGCCCCTCTGGCTCCGCAGTAGGGGAGATCGAAGCGTCCGCTTGGAGACCACCATCGTGGCGTATCTCGACGGGGCCATGCTGGGGGAGCTCGAAGTCTTGCGTAACATCCCCATCGACATCGTGGTCTCTGTGCGGGCCCTGGACTCCGCGGAGGCTATGAAGCTTCCCGGTCTCGGATCCCGGCACGTAGAGAGGGCCATCATGGTGGTAACGCGGCCCGGCCGCTGACCTGCAGCAACCCCGTATCCTGCTTGTGAGGCGGTGGGTTGGAGGCTGACCGGCCGGATCGTTCCCTCCCCGCCGGCGGAACCGCAAGGGAGGGTCGGAAGTGCCTGTGCCTAGGCCGCTTGCGGGGGGAAGAGTGGGACCCCCATATTCTCGGCAGTGTTCCAGGGACGCCTTCCAACTTCCCGGCAGGCGTTCCGTGGGCGCTTCCCAGAGGACATTCTAATGACAGGCGGCTGCTCTCCGCGATCCGGAGAGGAGGTGTCGATGCTCTTTCTCCCAGCGATCCCCTCGCGGCGCCGGTCCGTGCCCTCCCCCCTTCAGGATCCTCTCAACAGGGATGCCGACGCGGATCTCGCCGACGCGCCGTCGCTCCCCTTTGGGCCTCGCTCCGCCGGGCCCGCCCTCCCCAGGAACGAAAGCCACGTGGGCCGGATGCCGCCACCCTGCGGCTCCGAACCCACGCTTGAGAGTTGGCGCCACCCCTCCGCACGCCGCCGGGCCCGGATTCGCATGTTTCTCCCCTTCCGGGCAATGGCGTACGGGTGCGTTCCGGGTGGCCCCTCCCGCTTCCATTCGGCCGGAACGCTCCGGCGGCCGGCGACAAGGCCCAGGACGGGCACTCGCCGGTAACGGGGCGTTGACCGGGCGGGCGCACGCCCGGTCTCCGGCCGTTGTGGTTTCGTGCGCCCTTGGACAAAAGGAGGATCTCCATGATTGTTCCACGTCTTGGCAGATGGATCACCGCCGCGGGTGTGGCGGCCACCCTGCTCCTCGTTGGGTACCTGCCCCTGGTGGGCCAGGAGCGGGGCTCATTGGCGGGCATCGTGCGCAACACGGAAGGCACGCCCATCGCCGGTGCCCAGGTCTTCGTCGAAGGGCTTGGCATCGGCACTCTTACGAACGAATCCGGCCGGTTCGTGATGCTCAACGTTCCGGCTGGATCCTACACGGTGATTGCGGAGTTCCTGGGCTACGCCCAGGTTCGGCATGAGAACGTGGCCGTTCTCAGGGAGATCGCCACCGTTTTGGATTTCGAGATGCGTACCCAGGTCCTGAGCCTCGCCGAAATGGTGGTGACGGGGGTGGCTTCGGCCACGAGCCGGGCCATGCTGCCCTTCACCGTGGCCAGCGTGAGCAAGGAGGCCATCGCGGTGCCGCCCCCGAACGCGTTCGTTGCGCTTGAGGGCAAGGTCGCCGGTGCCCGAATCATCCGGGGGTCACAGCCGGGGAGCGGCGTGAGCATCCTCATGCGCAGCCCCACCAGCGTGAACCGCGAGAACTCGCCCCTCTTGGTGGTGGACGGGGTCATCCTGGGCGCCTCCTCCGCCGACATCTCCTCCATGGACATCGAGAGCATCGAGGTGGTGAAGGGGGCGGCTGCGGCCTCCATCTACGGCTCCCGGGCTGCGGCGGGGGTGGTGCAGATCCGGACCACCCGGGGCACGAGCCTGGCGACGGATCGCACCCGCTTCACCATGCGCAGCGAGTACGGTTTCAGCGACATCCCCAATCCCATCGAGACGGCCAAGTACCACAACTACCTCATGAACGCCCAGGGCGAGTTCCTGAACGCCGCGGGGGAGGTCGTGCCCCGCTGGCTCGCCGCCACCACCCAGTACGGCTTCATGGACCAGGAGTACCCCGGGAAGGTCTATGACCACATCGAGTCCCTGTTCAACCCGAACAGCTACTTCACCACCACGGGAACCTTCGGCTACAACACCGGCACCACGAGCTGGCTTGCCACCGTCTCCCAGCAGAACGAGTTCGGGGTGGTGCGGGGCAACGACGGCTACCAGCGCGCCGAATTCCGTCTGAACCTGGATCACCGCCTCAGGAACGACCTCAGCCTCTCGGTGAGCACCTTCCACATGCGCTCCATCCGGGACAACATGTACGGGAACGTTTTTTTCGATTTCGTGCAGATCGCCCCGGACATGGACCTGCTCCAACCCGACCCGGACGGCACCAAGTACATCTTCCAGCCGGATCCGGCGGGGATCCGCCCGAACCCCCTGTACCAGATCGCGACGCAGGACCGGAAGGCGAGACGCCTCAGGACCATGGGGAGCATGGACCTGCGCTACAACCCCCTCGCCTGGCTTGGCCTCGACGTGAACGCCAGCTACGACCGTTCGGACACCCGCAGCAACACGTGGATCCCCAAGGGGGTGAAGACCTACGACTTCGCCACCGGGAATCCGGGCTACGCCTCCTCGAGCATGGGGGTCGACGACGCCCTCAACGCCTCCATCGGCATGAGCGTGGCCCGGGATCTCGGCGACCTGCGGACCCGCACCTCCCTGCGTGGGCTCATCGAGCGGGAGGAAGATTACTCCGTCAGCGCCTCCGGCGACGACATGGCGGTGGGGGGAATCCCGGACCTGGACGCCCTCCAGATTCCCTCCATCGGCTCGTCCCAGAGCTCCGTCCGCTCCAGCGGCTACTTCCTGAACACGGACCTGAGCTGGAGGGACCGCTACATCGTGAGCGCCCTGGTGCGGAGGGACGGCAGCTCCCTCTTCGGCTCCCAGGAGCGGTGGGCCACCTACTACCGGGCCAGCGGCGCCTACCGCTTGGCGACGGAGCCGTGGTGGCCCATCGAGCAGATCAACGAGTTCAAGCTCCGCTACTCCCGGGGCACGGCGGGGGGTCGGCCGAGCTTCGCCGACCAGTATGAGGTGTTCTCCGTCCTCTCGGGGGGTGGCCTTTCCCTGGCGACGCTGGGCAACAAGTACCTGAAGCCGGAGAAGGCCACGGAGCAGGAGTTTGGCGTGGACATCGTGGCGCTGGAGCGCTTCTTCCTCCAGCTCAGCTACGCCACCCAGAGGACGACGGACCAGCTCGTCAACGTTCCGCTCCCCTCCCTCTTCGGCTTCTCCAGCCAGTGGCAGAACGCCGGCACCATCGAGGGCCACACCTACGAGGCGACGCTGGAGGCCAGGGTGGTGGACCGGCCCAACCTGCGCTGGAGCATGACCCTGGTGGGAGACCGCTCCCGGAACACAATCACCGAGTACGACCGCCCCTGCCACACCTCGGGGATGGGGTACCGGTGCGCTGGCGAGCAGATCGGGATGGTCTACACACAGGTGTTGACGAGAAGCATGAAGGACCTGGAGGAGCACCGGGGCGGGCTGCACGCCAACTCCACGGGCCAGTTCCAGGTGAACGACGACGGGCTCATGGTCCCCGTGGGAACGGGGAACTCGTGGACGGACGGCGTCGCCAAGAACCTGTGGGGCACCAGGGTCAACATCGACGGCAGAGACTACGACTGGGGGATGCCCTTCAAGCTCCTGACCGATGCGGGCACCGCGGTGTACCGGAAGACCGGGGACTTCAACCCGGACTTCAAGTGGGGCTTCAACAACCAGGTCCAGTGGGGGGACCTCAGCTTCAACTTCCTGGTGGACGGCCAGGTGGGGGGGGATGTCTACAATGCCACCAAGCAGCGCATGTACCAGTGGGAGCGCCACGGGGACGAGGTGCAGGTGGGCAAGCCCGAGGAGCGGAAGAAGCCCGCCTCCTACTACGTGGGCCCCCTCTACAACGCCAACTCGAGCATCGACTGGTGGGTGGAGGACGCTTCCTTCGTGAAGCTGCGGGAGCTGTCGGTGCGCTACCGCCTCGACGCGTCCCGCCTGGGTCCCCTGTCTCGGATCAACGTGGACCGGGTGGTGCTGGGCCTCATCGCCCGCAACCTCTACACCTGGACGGACTACAGCGGCTACGACCCGGAGATCGGCTCGGTCCTGCAGCGGGTCGACGACTTCGACTATCCGGTCTACCGAACGCTGACCGCCAGTCTCGAGATCATCTTTTGAACGCGCCGGAGGAATCTATCATGAGAGTCTTATCGTTTCTCATCGTCGGCGCTCTGGGCCTCAGCGCGCTGGCGTGTCAGGACCTTCAAATCACGAACCCCAATAACCCGGACCGCGAGGTGGTGGTCAAGAGTGCCGGGGACGTCGAGTCCCTCATCTCCACCTCCTTCCGCCGCTGGTTCAATCTCACCCAGGACCTCACGCCCTCCACGGCGCTGACCTCGGCGGCGGACGAGTTCAGCGGTGGCTTTACCGATTACGGCACCCACGAGCAAGGGCTTGAGCCCCGGAACGCCATCGACAACGGGCCGATCTCGGCCAACTCCCCGAACCGGGCTCCCATCTCCACCGCCTACTCCATCATCGGAGGGGTGAACATCGGCCTCCAGGCCATCCAGAAATTCGACCTGAAGGTCTACGACGGGGCCACCGACGTGACCGTGCGGGCGCAGGCCTTCGGGAAGTTCGTCCAGGGGCTGACCCACGGGTGGGTCGCCCTCCTCTACGACCAGAGCTGGGTCTACAGCGAGGTCGTGGACACCGACACCGTCCGCTTCGTCCCGGGCTCCACGCAGGTGCAGGACCTGATCCAGCCCTACACGGAGGTGAGGGACACGGCGCTGGCGGAGCTGGCGGCGGCCCTCGCCCTGGCCCAGGGCAACAGCTTCACCCTCCCCGGGGGCTACCAGGGGGCGTGGATTCCCGGGATCACCATGAGCAACACCGAGTTCGCGAAGCTCATCCGCTCCTACATGGTCAGGATCATGGTGTACTCGGCCCGGACGCCGGCGGATCGGGCAGCCGTGAACTGGAACCAGGTCATCACCCTCATCGACCAGGGGATCACCGAGGACTTCGCCCCCACCGGCACGCCGGGCGTCCTGACAAGCGGGTACAAGAACCGGGCGGCCCGGGAGCGCACCACCACCCCGGGCGACTTCATGCGGGTGGACTACCAGAACATCGGCGTCGCGGACCAGGGAAACGGGTTCATCAACTGGCACGACCTGCCCTGGGCCAACCGGATCCCCTTCACCATGACCAACATACAGGACAAGCGGATCATCAAGTCCTCCACCGCGTCCTGCACCTCGTCCCAGGCCACGGCCCACGCCAACCAGGGCAAGTACATGGGGTGCCACGTGGCCACCATCTTCTCGGCGTCCCGGGGGACCGGCCAGCGCTCCTATTACTTCTTCCACCGGCTCGGGGCCGGGACTTCCTTCGAGATGGGACCTCTCCTCATCCTCAGCGTCGACGAGATGAGGCTTCTCAAGGCCGAGGGGCTCATCCGCCTGGGCCGGGCGGCCGAGGCCGTTCCCCTCATCAACGTCACGAGGGTGGCCAACGGCGAGCTACCGCCGGTTACCCTGGACGGGGTGCCGGGGCCCAACTGCACCCCCCGGAAGTATGACGGCTCCTGCGGAAGCCTCTGGGACGCCTACCGGTACGAGAAGCGTATCGAGGGGATGGGTGTGGACGCGGGGGTGGCCCACTGGGACGCCCGGGGGTGGCAGGCCATGGTGGTCAACACTCCTCTCCACTATCCCATGCCGGGCAACGAGCTGGAGCTCATGGGGATCCCCCTGTACACCACCGGGGGTGGGCAGCAGGACAGCGCCCCGGAGCCCAACCCGGAGAAGTGCCCGGCGGGGGTGACGCTTCCCCGTTGCGGATGA
>JBDRDQ010000236.1:0-5532 GCA_043820695.1 Gemmatimonadota bacterium
AGGAGTCGGATCGGGGTATTCAGACGGGTTCGGCCCTCATCCAGGCCCTGACCCCTGGTTGGACTGGTCCCGACGGAACGGGAGTGGCAGTCGTCGCTTCGCCGGGGCCTGAAAGAGGTCCGACGCAAAACCGGGCTTTCAGATCAGTTTTCTAGGCCGGTTCCAGTGCCGGGGGGGATAGGTTGGCCGGACCGAGGGCGGTCGTTCCTGGTCATGCCCTCCGCGCCACTCAGAATGTCCCCAGGCATCCGGAATGAGTCTGAACGCCTGGGTAGAAGCGGCGATGACTTCCGTGGTAAAGGAAACCCACCGGCCGTATAAGGGAGCCCGATCCGCAGCAAAGACTACGGTCAAAAGGAAACCGAAAGCCCCCGGCCGGTCGTCGGGCTGACACCGTCTGTTGCTTCATAACGACGTTGGTTAGGAAGAGTCCCCGGACTTCTCGGCAGGAAGCTCCTGACGGACGTGGCTCAGGGTGAGGATCTCGACGCGCCGGACCAGGCCATCTAGCCACTTCAGAGAGGCAAGGGGGCGGTCCCTGGCGATGAAGTCAACCGCGGACTGGGAAGGGCGTCTGGCCGTCGGAGACCAGAGGATGTTTACCGCGTCAGCCTTGCCCGGAGTTCGGCGACGACTTGATCGTGGGGGAGGCCTTCACCCCGAGCCAATTCTGCCTGAGCCTGGCGGATATCTCGAAGGAGCTCAACCTCATCGACCAGGGCCTCGTACTCGTCGACGTCCAGGACGACCGCCGCGCTCCTTCCGTGCTGGGTCAGAACGAGCGGGCGCTTGCTGGCGCGCACCTGCTCCAGAAACCCCGCGGCGTTGGCGCGGAATGCCGATAAAGGACGCCTCGGATGTAGGGCACCAAGCTGTCCCGTCAAAGCTCTCCAGCACTGTGTCCCGAATGTGTCCCGAAAAGCGAAAGCCGGCGGGGAATCACTCCCAAAGCGGCGAGGAAAGGGGAGAAACCCCAAGAGAGCGGCGATTTTCGCCGGAACCGGGAGGGCGGTCGTCAGCCGCCCCTTCTTTCCGGGTCGGGGTCGTCCACCTGGCCGGGGGACCGGTCCCGGCGCTTGAACTCGAAGGCCCGCACGATCACGTAGGCGACGAGGGCGAACACGAAGAACACCAAGAGCATCCAGGCGATGGACCCCAGGGTGCCGATGACGGTGGAATAGACCTCGATGACCCACCTCTCAGAAGTGAGCTCCAGAATGCCGGCCTCCGGGGTCTTGGGCGTGATGTAGCGCTCCAGTTGGCTGATCCGTACCCCACCACCGATCCCCACCACGTAGATGGCGAAGGTCAGGAATCGGACCCAGGCCCCGCTGATCTCGTCGGGCACGATTCGCTGCATGATGCGCTTCACCGGGCGGGCGAAGAGGAGCGCGACGAGGGTGCTCACCGCCAGAGCGATGAGGAAGGTGACCACAAGCAGACCGATGAACATGGGAACCTCCAGTGGCAAAGTTGAACTACAGGGCCCGGTACGAGGCTCGGCCTCATCCGTGCTCTAGGACGATTTCATCCGGCTTCTGATCTTGCCCAGGCTGGAGGAGAGAGCCCTCCAATCCTTGGGACTCAGGACGTTCATGATGGTGTGGATGCGGCCGAGATAGAGCTCCTCGGCCTTCCGGACCGTTTCCCGGCCGGGCTCGGAAAGGGCGACCCGGTTCACCCGGCGGTCGTCGTCGTCGTTGAGGCGCCAGACAAGGCCGAGCTTCTCCAGACGGTCCACTAGGCCGGTGACGTTGGACCGGTGCACCGTGAGGAGGCGCCCCAGGTCGCTCTGGCTCATCGTGCCGTCCTCGGTCTGGGCATGGAGGAGGATCAGCACGTTGAACTGGGCCGCGGTGATTCCGAGAGGCGCGAATAGCCGGGTGGACTCCTTCTTCAGAAGGTCCCCGGTGACCAGGATGCTCAGGAGGGCCTCGTGGTCCTCGTTGGTGAGCCTCCGTGGGAAGCCCAACTCTTCGCTCAATCCCATAATCTATTCTGCCTTTGTTGACATAGCGATTGTTGCGAACACAACAATATATCTATCAACAATCTGGCGTCAAGAAGGAAGGGGGCCGCAGGCACCAGGTGGTCGTTCCTTGAAAGCCAACCAATCGAGACGGGCACATCATAGGCGCAGGGTGTCCGTGAGGGAGGCGATCGGAAATCAGGATGAAGCCGCGATTTCGTCGCTCCCCCCATTGCGGAATCGGCCACGTATGCGTCAGATTTTCGGGAACCGAGCAGTCCATGGGCCTCCCCCTGTCCTTCCTCGGCCGACCTTCTTCAAAACTGGGTTCAAGATCGTCGTTTGGCTGCCTTCTTCCTGGAGGTTCCGCTCATGGGTCGATGTAGGGTATTTCTCTCAATTTTGCTCGGCACCTTGCTCTTCACTCTCGTGGGGAGCCCGGTGTCCGCGCAGCAGGCAGTAGTTGTTGGTCGCGTCACAGACGCCATGACGGGGCAACCGGTGCCGGATGCCCAGGTGAGCGTCGTCGGCACCAACCAGGGTGCCCTGACGAACGCCGAAGGACGTTACCTGATCCGGGGTCTCCCCCCGGGCACCCTGACCCTGCGTCTTACGGGGCTGGGATACGCCGATCAGACGATCGAGGTCGCCATCGTCGCCGGTGAGAACACGGTAGTGGACTTCGCCCTCAGCCCCGTTCCCCTCGGGCTCTCGGGCGTGGTCGTTACAGTCACCGGCGAACAGCGTCGCGTGGAGGTGGGGAACTCCATCGCAAGGGTGGCCGCGCCCGCCGTGGTGCAGACCCGGGCCATCGCCAACGTGGCCGACCTGCTCACGGCACGGGTACCCGGGGTGCTGGTGATTCCGGGCGTCCAGACGGGAGCGGGGGTTCGCGTCCGTATCCGCGGTCAGAGCTCCCTCTCCGTGGGCAATAACCCCATCTATATTATCGACGGGATTCGCGTGGAAGGAACCACCGGATCCTCGTCGGTGAGCGTCGGGGGGACCACCCCCAGCCGGGTCGGGGACCTGAACCCCGAAGAAATCGAGTCCATCGAGGTGGTGCGCGGCCCGTCGGCTGCCACCCTCTACGGGACCGATGCCGCCAACGGGGTCATCGTCATCACCACCAAGCGGGGTATCGCCGGGCGGCCGCAGTGGACGTACTACACGGAGCAGACCGCCATCACGGACCAGAATTTCTACCCTACGGCCTACCGCGGGTGGCGGACCGGCACTACCTCCACCACCAACTCCACTCCCTCCAATACCGTCCAGTGCTTCCTCACGCAGGCCGCCGCCGGCACCTGCATGCAGGACAGCATCACCGCCTACAACCTGCACAAGGACCCCGAGTCCACGCCCTATGGCGTCGGCTACCGGCAGCAGCACGGCCTACAGGTGCGGGGCGGCACTGAGACCATCCGCTACTTCCTCCATGGCGAGTGGGAGAACGAGGACGGCGTCACCAAGGTGCCCGATTTCGAGAAACGGTACATGGCGGCCCGTGGACTCAAGCTCACGGAAGATCAGTCCAACCCCGGCTGGCTGGGGAAGGCGACCTTCCGGGCCAACCTCAACGCGGCTCTCTCCGACGATCTCGATCTCGCGGTGAGTGCGGGTTACATCTCCCAGGACCTTAGGCTTCCCCGCAGCGACGACTCGGGCACCGCCGGGATCGCCGCCAACGTGTACGGCGGGCCCGGCTTCAAGTACAACATCAGTTCTGCGGGCGACACCCTTTATGGCTGGCGGGAGTTCACCCCCCGGCGGGTCTACCAGACAGAGACCAGACAGGGCATCGAGCGTTTCATCAGCTCCATGAGCGGCAACTGGCGACCCAACTCCTGGCTGGCGTTCCGGGGCAACCTCGGCCTGGACTACATCAACCGGGTGGACACCCAGATCTGCAGGTTCGGCGACTGCGCCCTCACCAACGACCGGTTGGGCTTCAAGGAAGACAACCGCACGAACTTCTACCTCTACACGCTGGACCTGGGCGGAACGGCCACCCGGAGCACCTTCTACGACATGGAATCGGAAACCTCGGTTGGCGTCCAGTACTACCAGAACATCTTCGACGCCAACTATGCCGAGGGGAGCGCGCTTGCTCCCGGCGCGCAAACGATCACCGCCGCAGCGGTGAAGACCGCCGCCGAGGGTAGGAGCGAGAGCCGAACCCTGGGCGCCTACGTGGAGCAGCGCCTCTCGTACCGAGACAAGCTTTTCGTCACCGGGGCTATCCGCTCGGACCGGAACAGCGCCTTCGGGGCCGACTTCAAGACCGTGTTCTACCCGAAGCTCGCCGTCTCCTGGGTCGCTTCCGAGGAATCGTTCGTTCCCTCCTTCGGTTGGTTGGACCAGCTCCGCCTGCGCATGGCGTACGGGGCCTCGGGCGTTCAGCCCGGGACGACCGACGCCGTGCAGTATTACTCCACTACACAGGTTCTGGGCGAGAGCGGGGAATTGTCGGGCCTGATCTTCAGCACGCTGGGCAACGCCAAAATGAAGCCCGAGCGCTCCACCGAGCTGGAGTTGGGCCTCGACGCCACCCTCCTGGACAACCGCCTCTCGGCAGAGGTCACCTACTACACGAAGTCCTCCAAAGACGCGCTCATTTCCAGGGTGCTTCCGCCGTCGCTGGGGACCGGGGCCACGGCCCGCCTGGAGAACCTTGGCGAGGTGAGCAACAAGGGGTGGGAGATGCTGCTGGATGCCCGCCTCCTCCAGAAGGCTTCCTTCGAGTGGAGCGCCACCCTCAACGCTTCCATCAATACCAATGAGCTGGTGAGCCTCGGGGGCGTGCCCAACATCGTCACCAGCTCCACCCTCCAGCAGCGGGAAGGGTATCCCCTGTGGGGGTGGTGGTCGCGCCGGCTCCTGAGCTACGAGGACAAGGACGGGAACGGGATCATTACCTACAACGCCGACCAGAACCTCAGCGAGATCGTGGTGGCCGACACCGCCGAGTATAGCGGGCGCTCGCTGCCCAAGTACCAGGGGGCCTTGAGCACCGGCTTCTCCCTGTGGGGCGGTAATGTGCGCGTGGACGCCATGGTGGACTACCAGGGCGGCCACCTCATGTACAACAACACCGAGCGCATCCGTTGCGCGAGCCGCTTCAACTGCTCGGGGCTCATCAACCCGGAGTCGTCGCTCTTCCAGCAGGCCCGCACCGTCATGGTGCGCGAGCACCCCAGCCGCTCGGTGGCCGGCTTCCTCGAGGAGGCCGACTTCGTGCGCTTCCGGGAGCTCTCACTTACCCTCTCGCCCCCGGGCAACTTCGCCGGCGGCTTCCTGGGAGGCAGGACCGTCACGGCCACGCTCGCGGCACGGAACCTCGGGATCCTCTGGACCAAGTATACCGGAGTGGACCCCGAGGCCTACGGCGGCACCGGCGACGGCGGTTCCTCATTCCAGGCATTCGGTCCGCCGACCTACTATTCACTCCGACTTTCCGTCGGCTTCTAGGATGACGCCTACCATGATCTCACAGACCAAAGGTCGGGCGACATCTCTCGTGTCGCTCGCGATGATCGCCGGACTCACCGTCCTGGCGGCCA